>CAIWHS010000233.1 GCA_903912515.1 uncultured Planctomycetaceae bacterium | reverse complement strand
TTGGCCCTTGGCAAGACTTGCCACAACCTTGTCGAAAGAATCGGTGTCAGCCACCGGCTTGCGTTCGATATGGGTGAGCAGTAGGCCAGGACGGACACCTGCCACAGCGGCTGGGGAATTGGGTAGGACCTTGCTGACCAAAACACCCGGGGTTCCTTGGGAGAACCCAAAGCGCTTGGCATTTGTGGCCGACAGTTCGGTGACTGTGAAGCCCAAGGGAGAAGGCTTTGCCTCTTGGGGAGCAGGCTCCTCTTCTTCGCTGGGCTGGCCACCGCGCACCACACCGTAGTTGGCAGGTTGCTCCTCCACCTTGATGGCCAAGGTGAGATTTTTACCATCGCGCACAACTGCCATTGGCACCTCAGCGCCAGGGCTGGAATGGGCGATTGCCCATTGAAGAGTCTTGCTGTCGCGAACTGTGGAGCCACCTACCGACAGAATGACATCCCCCGCTTGAAGGCCAGCCTTTGCCGCCGGGGCATTTGGCATGACTGAGGTTACCAAGGCCCCGGCATTATCCTTCAGGCCGAGTTTGGCTGCCAAGTCAGGATCTTTCACGGTTTGGATGGCAACACCCATGTAGCCGCGCCGAACCGTGCCGTTCTTGACAAGTTGCTCCTTCACGGAGCTGGCTAGATTGCTGGGAATGGCGAGGCCAATTCCCTGAAACCCTCCAGAGCGACTACGGATGGCACTGTTAATGCCTATGACCTGACCATCGACATTGACGAGAGGGCCACCGGAATTGCCCGGGTTGATTGCTGCATCGGTCTGTAGGAAGTCCTCGTACATATTCACATCGATGCCGCGGTTTTTGGCAGAGATAATGCCGTGGGTAACAGTTCCGGCCATTCCAAAGGGTGCACCGACAGCCAAAACCCGATCGCCAATTTCCATCTGGTCGCTATTGCCCAGCGAAACATGGGGGTAAGGGCCCTTGGCAACATCGAGTCGAACAATTGCCAGATCCGTTTTTGGGTCGGCCTTGATGTCTTTTGAGACAACCCGCCGCCCGTCCTCGAGCACCACCATCACCTCGGAAGCACCCTCAACAACATGAGCGTTGGTGAGAACAAGCCCTTTGGCATCGACAATCACGCCTGAGCCGAAGCCCATGACGGATGGCCCACCCTCACCTGGAATTTGCTCTTCGTTTTCCTGTTTGTCACGCCCACCGCGGCCCGGTGCGCCCGGTTGCAAGTCGGGCATCATGCGTTCGAGCTGGCGACGCATTTCGTCTGGCAGCCTTGGGTCATCGAAGAATGGGGCTGGCGCTATGCCGCCACCTCGACGCATCATTTTATTGGCTAAAGGTTTTCCCCGGGATTCGATGCTCACAACTGCAGGCAGCACCTTTTTGACGACATCACGGTAACTGACCAGATCGCGCACTGGCTTTTGGCCGGCTGAATCAGTTGGTACAGCGGCAACCTGAGCCCTTGTGGAACCAGGCAATACGACGCCTGTACCAACAAAACCAGCGAAACCCAAAGCAATCAGTCCCGCTCCGGCGAGTCCAACAACAGCCTTCATGGAAAGGCTCCTTCCAATTGGGAATGCTAACGGACACCCGTGATGGGTCGGAACCCGGCCACGGTGATGCCGCGGCAGCGGAGAGACCCTCCCCGCCCCCAAGGTTTTATGGGTGTCCGGAATAACTTCACTCATTACGGGCCTGAATGTGTTTGGGTTCGCGGGAGACGTTGGTTTTTCTTGACAGAAGGCGTGCATTAATTAAGATCAACTAGTCTATAAATGAAGCCCCGCTCATTCTCCGCAGGGGTCAAAAGGTTCTTGGAAGATGGCAAAAAAACCTGTCAAAAAACCCGAAGCCACACTCAAGGTTGAGGAAGACCTTCTAGCCCTTTGTCAGGAAGTTATCGGCCACAAGTTCAGCCGTTTGGAGCTGTTGCGGTCTGCGCTAACCCATGCTTCTAGCGCGACAAACCGTCTGGCCAGCTTTGAGCGTTTGGAATTTCTGGGCGACAGTATTTTGGGAATGTTGGCCTGCGAGGCTTTATTCCACCGTTTCCCGGACCATCAGGAAGGCGACTTGACCCGGGTTAAATCCTCCGTGGTAAGTCGACGGACTTGCGCGGTGTTGGCAGAGCAACTTGACCTGATGCGGTTCACCATTTTGGGGAAGGGCTTCAACGCGGCGCAGTCCCATGGATCGCCCAATTTGCTCGCAAATGTTTTTGAATCGCTGATTGGGGCCATTTATCTGGACGGTGGCATCGATGCGGCACGCAACTTTGTGATGCGACTGCTGGGTCCGGAAATTGAACGGGTGGCTGCTGACACTGCCGGCGGAAATTACAAGAGTATCCTTCAGGAAAAGGGTCAGCGTGAACTGGGCCTGACGCCGCAATATGTGCTTCTAGACGCCAAGGGCCCTGACCATAGCAAGTGTTTTCAGGTGGCCGCCGTGATTGGCGAGACGAAATATCGCCCCGCTTGGGGGCGCAACAAAAAAGAAGCTGAGCAGCGCGCGGCAATGAACGCCCTGGCCGAAGTGAATGGCCAGCCTGCTCCCTATGACCAGGATTGACCTAAAACAGCAATAGTTCTGGAACCTCTTTGGGGGGAACCTTGGATGGCGATGCCCCCTTACACGATCCATTGCCAGGCTTGTGGTGCCAAGGCCAGCTTGAAAGTTGCCTCGCATTGGTCTGATGGGGAAACCCGCGAGTTAAAAACCTATTCCATTGTGTGTGACAGTTGCCTGGATGCGGCGCTGAAGATGGCAAAGGCGCGGCATTTGCACTGCCAAGTACTGCCAGGTGAATCGATTGAGCCACCCGGGGTTTGGGAACTGGGGGCTGGCAAATCGAGTGGCGCACTGGTGAGGCGACCAGACTTGGAAAACGCCAGCCAATAAGGCTTATTTTTAACCAGATAACATATAATCAATTTTAAAGACAAACTGTGTGCCCATTTATCGGCCCAAGCCGGGCCATTCAACCGCCTTGAGCGATGTGAATGGGCCCGTTAGGCATTCACCGGTTAGGCCAAATTTGTCAACTGCACTGACTTTAGCAGCTTAGTGATTCAACAAAAATTCGTTGCTGTTGAGCAAGGCCCAGAACAGGTCTTGGTAGGGGGCAAGCTGGTCCTTGTCTTTGACACGCATGACCATGCGTTTGGTGATATTGGCAACCTCTGCCGGTTTTGGAGGACGACCAAGGGCAGCAAGGTAAAGATCAGTGATGACACGCTGGGGGTTTCCACGGTTTTTTGCAACCGACAGGGCCACAGCGCCTTTTTCAGGGCGGCTGATGGCGGTGTTGATCTCGTTGCCGTTCATCATGAGCAAGGCCTGGACCACGGTGCCGTTGAAGTTAACCTCGTTACCTTCGTCGTCTCCGAAACTGCTGACGAGGTTATCGAGCCAGGTGGCGCGGATTTGGCGCTTGCCATCCTTGGTTTCTGCAGCTTCTGAACGTGTGGCAACCATGAGCGATTCGAAGAGTTGCTCTGGGCTCATGCTTTTGAGTTGCATGCGGCTGAACAGGCCGTTGGTTTCGGCTTTCTCGTTGGTTTTGTTAGCGGTGTAGGCCAGGTGGTAGACATCGCTATTGCAGATCCAACGGATGAGCCGTTTTTGATCGAAGCCATATTGCTTGAATTCGAGGGCCAATCCATCGAGCAGCTTGGGAAGGCTTGGCACATTTTGGTCGTTGAAATCATCGATTGGGGTGGTAAAGCCGGCACCCATAAAGGATGCCCAAACCCTGTTAACCAAGGCCCTTGGAAAGTTGTCGTGACTTATCACATAGTTTGCCAGCATCTCGCGGCGGCCCTGGGAGGCTGAAGCGGAAGGTTTGGGGCTATCGAGAAAGGTAGCCTTGGTGGGAAGTATGACACCGTTGCGCTTCTCGTAATAAACCAGGCCCTCGCTATTAGTTTTGGTGTTCTCCTTGAGGGTAAGGGCAGGGTAGGTCATCGCGCGCATTCTTTCATCGGGTGGCGTGCCCTCGCGTTCGACCTGGCGCAGAAAAGCGTTGACGCCCCAGAAGTGTTTTTGCGTGACGGAGTTGTTGAACGGATGGTCATGGCACTGGGCGCACTGAAGCTGCATGCCCAGAAACAGCCGCGTGATGCGTGAAGTGATAGGCACCATCTCAAACTGGCCGTCTTGATCGCGTTTGGCCTGAGGCACCATCTCGCCCATGTGGGCGAGGATGAAATTCACGGCGGGCCTTTCGGTGTTCTTGCCTTTGGCGGTGACCAAATCGGTGACCAGCTTGTCGTAGGTGCGATTTTGGGCGAACTGGTCCTCGAGCCAAACGGTAAGGCCATCGTGGTAGGTGCCGCGACCAAAGACGCCAGAACGACCCAGAAGCCAGTTTGCCCACATCACCCCCCAGTGCTTGGGATAATCCTCGTGGGCAAGGAGGTCCTCAATAATCTGGGGGCGGCGGCTGGAGGCAGGGTGACGGAGGTATTTGTTGATCTCATCGGCTGTGGCGACGCGACCGATGATGTCGAGTGAGGCGCGGCGGATGAATTCGAAATCATCGACAAAGGGGGCGGGCTGAACACGGTTTTCCTTCCAAGCCTCGTGAAGGTTGTCGTTGATTAGCTTCACACCCGACTGAATGATACGGACATCCTCAGGCTTGCCCACGAGGGTTTGATTTCTGCTAGTGATCTTGGGGGCAGGGCCTACCTTTTCTTTGGGGTCGCCCTTGGCTTCTTTTTCGCCTTTTTCAGTATCTTCTTTATCGTCTTTGTTTGGTTTGGTGTCTTTGGAAGGCTTGGCGGGTTTGTCGTCGCCATCTTCCTTGGCTTCGGCATCTTTTACTGGCTTGGATTTTGGGGTGTCTTTTTTTGCGGTAGCGGGCTTTTCATCCGGTTGCTGGGCAACCGACGGTGTGGCAGTGAAGCCGATGGCCCAAGCCAACAAGGCAACCATGGCCCAAGCGGCATCCTGTTTTGTCCAATTTCGCTTACCGTTAGCGCGCATCATTCCAAGACCCCTCCCGGCAAGGCCAAACAGGCGAGTATCCTCGCTAGAAGGCCTAATCTTATCGTATGTTCCAAAAACCCGGCACTCAAACCCCAAGGGCAAAAACCTATCGGGAATCCATCGGAAAAGTGTTGAATTTGACATTATCTTGGAGTGGGCGGAGTTTCACTTGGTTCCCCCTTAGGGATTTTTGGGCAGTTTTGAGAGGATTTCGTCCATGTTTCCCGCACCGGAACAGCCCACCGCAAAATTGACCAACTGGCTGGGCTCGCTCACCGACGAGGAACTGCTGGACCGCTGGGTCTTTTGTCGGGAGGAACTAACCGAGGTAGGCAAAAGCGGCACCGCCCACGAAATGGAGAAACGGGGCCTGACAGCCTCCCATCAGGAACTGCACCGGAAGGCTTGGGAGGGCCGGCTTTGGAGGGATAGCAAAGGCCTAACGCGGGTTTGCCACCGGTGCAATCGCATGGCCACCAGCCGTAAGTGGTCGATTCGCAAGATATTTCGTTTGATTCCGCTGATTCCCATTCGGATAGCCTGCTGCCCAGACCATGGGAGTTAGTCAAAATTCAGAGTCAAAAAAACGAAAAAGCCCGACCAAAGAAGGCAGGGCTTTTAATTATTTTAATGGATTGAACTAGGCTTTTTTGGCAAACAGAGCCTTGACGGCCTGCTCGTCGAGCTGGGCGAAGGGCTTGCCTGCAACTTGGCTGATCCAACTTCGAAGGGTGGGCGTGTAGGGAAACTTTCCCTTGTGAAGCAAGTCAGCAAGGCGGGCGGAACGACGATCGCGCTCGGCGATCTTCATTTTGCCATTCACTTTGCGCGAAAGAGCCTGATCGGCCATACGCATATCAAAACGATCGCGGCGAGCACCCATGGGATCAAAACCTCAAGACATAACCACAGTACAAAAAGAAAAAATACCAGAATTCATCGGTTATTGGAAGGCGAGCCTCCAGCCGGACCAGATTAACTACCTGTTTTCAAGACCCTGCCGACTTGGCAGGCTGGGTTGAAACGGTAGATTGGCGAGACTTAAGACGTTCGGCAATGCCTTGAATACGCAGCAAATCAGCTTGTGCCTGCTGGGCAGCAGTTTGCCGGGCCTTGAGTTGGTCGCCCAATGCCTTTTGGTTTGCTTGGGCATCGGTTAAACGCTTGGGCAAGCCTGCCACTTGAGTGGTGAGGGTAACGACCAAGGCGTCAGCATCGGCCTGGGATTTGGCCTCAAGGGCGATTTTAGGCTCCAGTTCCTTCAGTTTCACCGCAGTGGGTGTGATTTCCTGCTCAATTAGGGCCACCAAGGCTTGAGCACGATTAGCCGCCTGCGGCATGGCCTTGTCAGCTGGGGTTTTTTGGGCCAAATCTTTCAGGCGGGTGGTCATGGCGCGTAGTTCGGCCAAAACAGTGTCCCTGCCTTTGGCCTCTGATTCCAAGGCAGCCTTGGAGGCAGCCAGGGTGTCTTTTGCAGCCTTGGCTTTGGCTTGGCTGGCTTTAGCCTGGTCTACTTGACCAGGAAGGGTTTTTTGCAACCCTTGAACTTCGGTGATAGTGACCGTTGCCTGTTTCAGGGCATCTTCGGTCTGCTTGGCTTGTACGGCCAGCTGCGCTGTAGCCGACTGCTTGGCTTCGAGTTCCTTGGCGGCCAATTGCAGGCGTTCGGCCAAGGTTCCGGGGTTGGCGGTAATAGTACCACCTGAAGTACCGTCGGCCGAATTCCATGCCCGAATTTGACCCGTCCAGTCGGTGCCGATGACGCGGGCTCCATCGTGGGTGAGTAAGGCACGGAGAGCCAAATCGGGCATTGCCTCGAATGTTCGCACTGCGTTGCCGCTTCCGTCCCACAATTTCACGGTGCGGTCACGGCCTGCCGAGACGATGCGCCCATCCATGCCATAGCGGGCACCCAAGACGCCGCCGGGGTGTCCGGCCCAAGATTTAACCTGATTGCCATTCTCCATTTCCCATTGGCGCAGGGTGGTGTCTTCGGAGCCACTGAGGAGAATATTGGAATCTTGCCTCCAGGAAACCTCGGTGACGCTAGCGGTGTGACCGCGCAAGGTGAAGTATTCGCGTCCGTTGTGAGCTTCCCAGACGAACAGGCCGCTGGAGCGGTCGCCCGTTGCCAAGAGAACCCCATCGGGGCTGAACTCGAGGCTGGTGATCCAGTCGGTATGTTTTTTGACTTCGTAGGCGAGCTTGCCATCGGCAGTGTTGTAGACGCGAATCATTTTACTGGGGCCACCAAGCGCAATCAGGGATTGGTCGGGGCTGATATCGGCGGCGAGAACGGTGTCTGTCTCTTCGCCCACGGTGGTGACACGCTCCCCTGTGGTGACGTTGAATAATGTAACTTTGCCCGTGGCACTACCACGGCCACCCGCGACCATCAGCAGGCCGCCATTACGGCTGAACTTGATGACCGTGGGCAGCCCTTCGGGAAAGGGAACAACCCCCAAAAGCTCTTGCGTGTCGCCGTTGTAAAGCAGAATCTGCTTGTAGGCCCCGACTGCAACGAGTGGACTCCATGGGTTGGAGGCGATGGCGGTGACTTGGTTGGCACGGCGAGACTTGAGTACCGGCTCTTGGGCCAAAGGCTTGGAGGGCATTGGAGCCGGTCCAGACGGACGGCCGCGAAGAACCGACTTGAGCCCGATTTCCTTCTTGGGAGCCGCAGCCATGGTTTTGCTGCCGGAGTTTTCGGGAGCACCCGCTGAGATCCAAGTTTCGATGAGAGCGATATCGGGATCGGGAATCTTGGGGCTGTTTGGTGGCATAAAAGGCTCTGCTTTATGCGCCACGGTGGTGAAAAGTGAAGATTTTTCAGGATCGCCCGGCTTGACCACCGCCCCAGAGCTACCGCCTTCCATGAGTTTGGTGAAATTGGTTACGACCAAGCCCCCGCGCTTTTTGTCGGGCGAATGGCAGTTGGCGCACTTCGCCTGAAGAACGGGTAAGACATGGTCCTGAAAATTGACCTTTTTGTCGTTTTGCGCAGGCAGGACCAGCGTCACCAACAGCAGGGCATTCATCGCATCTCTCCGTGCTCCACCTAATAGCGGTGGCGAACCCAAACCTGTCGAACCTGAGGGACCGGCGGGATAATTCTTAGTGGTTGAACATGAACTCGCGGGAGTTCAGGACGGCCCAGAAGGCATCTTCAAGAGCCTTCTTTTTGTCAGTCTCGGCATTAACGAGGACCATGATCCTGCTTGTCTCTTCGGGAGTGGGCTTGCGGGCCATGCAGCGGATGTAGACCTCCTCGAGGATCTGTTCGGGAGATTTCTTGGCTGCCAGCATTTTGCCCACAAGATCGCCTTGCTTGATGCGGTTGCCAGTGGTCTCGCCATTGAGCAGGTGCAGCGATTGCGACAAGGTGGGCTCGAGGCGCACCTCGCAGGCACAGACCGTCTCGCGGGTGGCGCGGCCGAAGGTGGTGAGGAAGTAGTTGCTGACGGTACCGTCGGCAATTTGCACTGCGCGGGCGCCTGTGGGCAGGCCGGGGAATTTGTTCTGTGTGGTAGTCACCTGGGTGATGCAATCCAGGAAGCTTTCTGCCTTGATGCGGCGAATGGCCGCATGGCTAAAGTTGCGTGTGTCGAGTTCGTTCGACGGGTTGGTCGTTGTGGCGCGTTGGTAGGCGCGCGAATTGCAGATGTCCCTGACCATCTTCTTGAAGTCGTATTTGTATTCGGTGAACTTGCGGCCCAACTCGTCGAG
>CAIWHS010000232.1 GCA_903912515.1 uncultured Planctomycetaceae bacterium | reverse complement strand
TTTGTCTTTGTGGCGGGTTGGCAATTGGGACCTGGTGGATCAGTCCAATCCGTGAAAAGCCAGTGAATGGAGACATTTTAGAAAAAATTGAAGCTTCCAAGCCGTGGTGGATGCGTTTTGAATTTTTGAACCAAAAACCCCAAAAAACCGAACGCCCGTTCTCCGACCGAATGCAGTTGAGTCCGCCTGTTTTCTTGAAGGCAGCCCCAGGGGTTGCGGCCTTGGGATTCGCCATGAGCGGTATTAGTTTCGCAATAGCTAGTTTTGGCAGATCCCGAATCAAGGTATTGGGAATTTTGGCGACGATGTTTTTTTTGATGTACCTTGCCAACTTATTGGCACAACTGTTTGAACCGATGGAATGGGTTCGCCCGCTGACTGTTTTTTATTACTATCACCCGCAGGAACTGGCCCTAGGCCAGGGAGATTTTATTCGCTTGCGGGAGTGGGGTTTGGATCAACCGAGGGTTTCAGCCTTGGGGGTCTTGCTACTGATCGGTCTATTTGGTTACGGATTAGGCAGTTGGTACATGGCCAAACGCGATTTGCCCGTTCCTTTATGAGCCAAATTAGCTTGAACTATTTGCCTTTGGCTGGCAATCAGTCGTCCTGAACGACTTCGCCACCGGCCCGTGTGCCCAGAGCAACCCATGCCGCTGGCCTTATCGTGTTTTTGATCATGCGCACCGAACCATCTCCCTGTAGGAAATTGACCCCTGAGGTGTGATTACTGGCAAAATCCTCAGCGTGAAGGTCGGATCCGTTAGGAGTGTGTGGGGGATCGTTTGGGTCGTTTATGCCTGTGTGGCCCAAGATGAGGGCATAGGGCTGCTCAGCCTCATCGGGTTCGCCTGCGGGGAATGTTACGGCACCCAAAACAAAACCGGTCCATGTGCTTTTGCACAGGCGACTGTTCCGTTCGCCTACCAGAAGCGTGTTGCTGGATCCGTCGACCAAATCAGCAAGGCGAATGCGAGAATTGCGAAAAAACACGCCCTCTCCGCGGCCTGGATCATCCGGCATTTCGCGGCTGCCGAACATTCCCACATAGTTGGAGGGACCAACCATCACACCATTGCCATCGGTCTGAAAAGCCTGGGTGTGATTGTCAGAAGGACAAAGGAAGGTTTTGATAATCGAGGCGCGCACCTGGGCATTGAGCGGGTCGGCGATTGGTTTATCGAAACGGATGGATTTAAAGGCATTGTCTTGTTCAATAAATGGAAGCAGGTGCGAGGCCCAGCCCCAGCCCGGGCCAAAATTGGTTGGGTTGGAGATTTGGTTTTGAAGATCGGCAAAACCTGGAGGGAAACGTCCAAAAGTATCGTTGTGACTGTGAATGGCCAAACCCAGTTGCTTCAAATTGTTGGAGCAGCTCATGCGGTTGGCAGCCTCACGCACTTTCTGGACGGCTGGAACCAACAGGCCAACCAAAACCGCAATGATGGCTATCACCACCAGCAGTTCAATCAGGGTAAAACCGACGCGACGGGAATTGACATTCATGTTAAACCTCTGGGTAAACCTTAGTAAAACCAGTGGACACCTAGTTGCACCAACTTGAACAAGTATTATTCCGTCAGCACCCACAGTCTAACTTTTTATTTTAGTAAAACAATGGCATACTAAGGGTATTTTAAAAATTTTTGGGCTGCCCGAGATAAACCAGATTCCCCCAGCCCCTAGGAAATGGTTAATCTTGGTAAACTTTGTCGACTTGATCTTCCCACTTGGATAGGACCTGCAAGGCCTGTTCGCTTGCCAAGGAAGGCGCGCATGAACGAGCTAAAACCCTGGGATTTGTTGGAGGATGTCCGTCGGCTGTCGCCCGGGCTGCTTTTATTAGCTTTTTTTGTCGGCTGCATGTTGTGGGGATTTGGCGGCAGGCTGTATCGTTTTTGGGTTATTCTTTTGGCAACTTTGCTTGGCGGAGCAGCGGGGCTGGAAATGGGGCCTAATTTGGGCCTGCAACGCTTGGTGGCGGCGGCCCTTTTTGGGGCCACAGCAGGAGCTTTGGCCCTTTCACTCTTTGATGTTGTGGTTTTTTTGCTGGGTGGGGCCTCTGCCACCTTGGTTGTTTTGCAAATAGGGACCGGGCAAACCGATCCCCTACCCTTTTTTCTTGCAGGCGGATTGGCTTTCTTGCTACTGAGAAGCCTTTTTCTGGTAGTTTTTACCGCCGCGGTTGGGACTGCACTGATGGGTGCCGGCGTGCTGGGGTTGATGGAGTCAAAACTAGAAACCGGTGCTGCAGGTTGGCCTGAGTCTCATGCTGATTTGTTGGCTGGAATTGCAGCGGTAATTTGTTTGGTTGGCTGCGTGGCCCAATGGTTTACCCGAAATTGGTTTAAAACTAACGAAACCCCTCCACGCCTTGCGCCTCCGGAAGCGGGACGAAATTCGCGTCCTTCTTATTTTGGTACTGGGGGCCTCGTGGCGGACAGCCGACCGCGTTGATTACACAACTTGACACTTTTCCTGGATATGCACCGTGACGACCACTTGGAACTTAGCGCTGGTTGCAATTTTGCTTGCCAGTTTGGCCCAGCCGCCGGGTTCAGGACCGGTTTCTCCGCCAGGGGCGCCAAGCACTGGAGCGCCTGCGGGGACCACTGCCACCTCTGGGGCGGGAGCCCAAGACGAAACGCCTTTGGGTTTGCATGTTTTTGGATTGGCATTACTGGGCGCCATTACCACCGTATTGGTTTACCCTACCCGCAGGCATGAATCCTAAACCGGTGCCTGTTTTGGCAAGCAATTTTTGGCCCTTCAATTGATTGTTGTGCAGGGCCACTTTGATCCCTAACCTAATTAGACAGGGTGGTTTTTCGCTAATTTAATACAGCGGGCCACAAATCAAGGAATTAGCACCATGCAAAAATCTGATGGCAAACTCGACCCGGCTCTTGAAAACCGAGACGACAACCCCCTCAATGAGGCACCTTTTGATTTGTTGGGGCTTTCCCGAAAAATCATCAACGGTGGCGACATCACCCGTGAAGAAGCCGACGCATGCTTCAGGCTGCGGGGTGATGCGGTTTATGACTTGATGTATGCCGCCAACCGTGTTCGACGCCACTTTCATGGCAACAAGGTTACCTTTTGCAGCATTCTGGCCTCCAAGTTTGGTCGCTGCAGTGAAGATTGCAAATTTTGCGCACAGTCGAGCTTCTACAACACCGGCATTGAACCGCACACGATGATGGACGGAACCGAAGTGGAAAAGGCGACGGAGTTCGCCCGAGATAACGGTGCCAGCGCATTCGGGATTGTGAATAGCGGCCGGGGGCCATCCCAGCGCGAATGGCCCAAGATCATGGAAGCCGTAACCGCCATGAAAAAGGTCGACGGCATTTGCCACTGCGCCACCCTTGGAACGCTGAGTGCCGAGCAGGCTTTAGACCTGAAAAACGCCGGCGTCCGACGCATCAACCACAATCTTGAGACATCCGAGCGACATTATGCCAACATCGTCACCACCCACACATGGCAAGACCGGGTGAAAACTCTCAAGCTAGCCCAAGAAGTCGGTCTTGAGACTTGCTCGGGCGGAATATTTGGCATGGGCGAAACGGTGGAAGACCGTGTGGACTTGGGATTCAGCCTGAAAGCATTGAATCCGGATGTGGTGCCACTGAACTTTTTGCACCCAATCGAGGGCACACCCCTGGCCCATTTGAAACCGCTCCAGCCTCTGGTGATTTTGGGAATCATAGCCACCATGCGCCTGATTCTACCTAAACAGGATCTCAAGGTTGCCGGCGGTCGGGAAAAGAACCTGCGGGACATGCAAAGCTGGGGGTTCTATGCCGGGGCTACCAGCGGCCTGATTGGTAATTATCTTTCCACTTATGGGCGGGCAAACAGCGAAGACCTGCAAATGATTCGCGACTTGGGTCTTACTTGGGACGATGACAGGGTGGGTGGTGGTGATCCGGGTGTGGAACCTTCGGATCATTTGGGCAGCGCTCGGCCCAAGCCAAACGGGGCCTTATCGCTTCCGGTTTTGGCTGGCAACTGATTTCTCCAAGGCCAAGCCAGGGATAGGCCAAACGGAAGGTATATGGGTGCCCTATGCGCCCCTTTTGGCTGGATGAGATGCGAGAGGCCCGGGCGCAAGGAAACGCCCGGGTCCGTCGTGTTTTGAGTCCTGACCCAGACCACCCGGGCAGGGTGATCTGGCAAGGCAGGTCACTGTGGCATTTCGCCTCGAACGATTATTTGGGACTGGCCCGTGACCCCAGGATGGCAAAGGCTGTGTCTCGGGCAGCATTTCGAGAGGGCAGTGGCGCGGGGGCATCGCCCTTGGTGAGTGGCTGGCTTCCGGGCCTTCGCCGTTTGGAACGGGAATTGGCAAGCTTTGAAGAAACAGAAAGCGCCTTGGTTTTCGCATCGGGTTATGCCGCCAACTTGGCTGTGGTTTCGAGTCTTGTCGGCTTGGGCGACCTAATTCTTTCCGATGAACTCAACCATGCCAGCCTGATTGATGGTTGCAGGCTTTCCAGAGCGAAGGTTTTGGTTTATCGCCACAGCGATATCGAGCACGCGCGTGAATTGGCTCAAAAGTACCGGTGGCAGCATCGCCGCATGCTGTTGGTGACCGATTCGGTATTCAGCATGGACGGGGATGAAGCCCCATTGGTGGAGCTTGGCGAACTTGCATTGGTAATGGATGGATTGCTTTTGGTGGACGAGGCCCACGCAACGGGTGTGATGGGTGAAGGCGGGCGGGGTCTGGCCCACCAGGCATGCGAGAAGCTGGCGGAACTTCAGGCCCGCATGGCGCGGGTTGGCACCTTGAGCAAAGCGCTAGGAGCCCAGGGAGGGTATTTGCTTGGTAGCAAAAGCCTTGTCCGCTGGCTTGTCAACAAGGGCAGGAGCTATCTTTTTTCAACCGCCTTGGCTCCAGGGTCTGTTGCCGCGGGGCGCGCGGGCCTGAAGCTGGCGCAGGATGAACCTTGGAGACGGGAAAAGGTTTTGCAACTTGCCCTGCAACTTCGCCAACTGCTGCGTGAGTATGGATTTGAAGTACTTCCGGGAACCTCGCCTATAGTTCCTGTATTCTTGGGTGAATCCTGTCGGGCGGTGATTTGGTCAAAAGAACTGGCAGACCAAGGTTTTCTTGTTCCGGCCATTCGTCCTCCTTCGGTTCCGGCCAACCGGGCAAGGTTGCGAATCAGCCTGACAGCAAACCTGGATGAATCGGTTGTGGCAGCGCTGGCTTTGGCTCTCAAATCGATAGCCGGCCGGGGATTATGAACCCTTCGGAAGCACACGAGGCAAGGCCCATGCGAGCGATACGACTCGACCAATGGCTTGAAAACCGCGCCCCGGGTGGTGTGTTGGCCCCCATGCGAATCCTTGAGCGCATGGAGTGCGGGGGAGTGGCTTGGTTGGGGAACCGCCGGCTTTCCGCCCGGGGATATCTGGTGGTTGCCAGACAAGATTTATGGCGCAAGGTTGAGCCAGAAGAGCTTGGCGTCCCCCCCACCCGCCTTCTGCCAGATTCTATTTTGCTGGTATTAAAACCGCCTGAGGAAGAGGTTAAGCGGCTGGAAGCACCGGGCGAAACGAGTTTGGCCCAAACCCCGGGGATTGTATCGGAGGAACATGAACGGCTTGAAAAGCAGCGAAGCGAAACCCTTGGCAAACTGACCCGTCGGCTTGTGATGGCAAAGCTGGAGCAGACGCTTCTAGACCGAGGTTGGGGCCCTGAACAGGCTGCCGAATTTGGCGACCTGATTCCCGGGTGCGAGATGGATGAAATTCGCCAAGTTTTGGCCCGGGATGGGCGATGCCGGCAGGAAGCCCCTCTTGAGCGCGTATTGCTTGAGTTTTTGCCCTGGTTTGGCATGGTCGCATCACTTGAACCGGAAAGAGTGGGAGCTTTTTTCCCGGGAATGTCGGCACAAACCTCCAAGGGCATCACCGATTTGCTGGAGAGCCGGGTACGGCTTGGATTGATAGTTGCCGAGTCCCTGGATCGGGATCATCCAATTCACCCAGGCGGGCTTGCCGCGGATGAGGAACAGGATCCCTACCTTGAGCGGCACAGAAGGCTGGCAGAGGAAGCAGAAACGCAAGGCCAATGGGTTAGCGCCGCCTTGGAGCAGGTAAGGGAATCGAGGCTTTGTGTAGGTAAGCGCTCGGAAAACGCCTTGGCAAGAGCCCGTGCGAACCTGCGCCTGCTGATGAGTTCACTGGTCGAACCGTTAGGGTTAACCGATTTGGACGCAGAGGCTTTTATTGGCGCGCTTGATTCTGTTTTGGACAAGGCTGAGCAGGGTGAGTCGCGTGAGGAGGCTGCGTTTCTCCGGCAATTGCAGGCCATGAATGACGGTTTGGCCAACAAGGCTTATGCCTTGGATGTTGTTGAGTTCACTGTTTCACTCGGAGTACGGCCCTGGAAAAGGCAACTGCACTATCTGGGTTTGGTGCAGGTATCAGGGCGGCTGAAAACCCTTTTGGGCCTGCTGCCAGTGATGCGGGTGCCCGATCCGTGCCGTGCAGTACTGCAGCGGGTGCTGGTTCAGGGATCTCACCACTCCGAAATTCAGGTTCGAGGGGTATTCCACCCGCTGATCGATAACGCGCTGGACGATGTGGGGTTGGTGGCTGAAAACCCCCTGGAACGGGTTGCCCGTCGGAAAATCATCCAGGAGCTTATTGACCGCATCCTGGATCAGGGGCATATCACTTTTTACGACCTTCGCGACGCCCTCAGCCGCAACCATTTGAAGATGCAAGATATCCGCGACCCAGCGGAATGGCTGCAAGGTGACCCGCTGCTTCGGCTTGACAAGCGGCTGGCGGCACCTCTGGATGGTATCTACCGGCCCTGCCCTGTTTATAGCCGCATATTGGAGCATGTCACATCCCTGGGATTTGGCACGCGAGTGGGCCGTTGGCTGGTGGGGAAAGTGCTCATTCCTTTTGGCTTGGCGGCACTGATCGTGGTGGTGGCCGCCACGCTTTCGGAGCATTTTGAACCCGCCCATGCCAAGCCCATTACCCCCCTTGGCGAGGCCACGCAGGCGGTTGCCGAGGTGGTGAATGCACCAAGCGATGAAACGATTCGGGAAGCCGCAACCAAAGCTGCCTTGACGCTGCATAAGAAAAGGCCAGCATCGGTTGTCACTGGGATCAACCTTTTGGCAGTTGGCATTTTGGGCACGGTTTTCCTGCTTTTCACCAACCACCCGACATTGCGTAATCTGGCGTGGCGAACCCTTTGCGCAATGGGTGACAGTATCCGCTGGATGGTGCATGACCTTCCTGAAATACTGCCTAGGCATCCAATATTCCTTTATGGGATTCACTGGCCCCTTGTGATTTTATGGCATGGCGCAATTAAACCGCTTTCTGTGGTATTGGCCATGTTTTGGCTCACTGGCACAGAAATTCACTGGACCGGCCCGTTGCTATTCGCAGGATGGCTGATTGCCACCGCGGCATTGATGAGCCGTCAGGCGCGGGTGGCCGAGGAATGGTTTGTGGGTGTGCTGCGCGAGGTGTTGATGGCACTGCGCTCTGGCGTGCTGATGCGGGCTTTGGGAGTGCTAAATGACTTGTTCCGCACGGTCACTCGATGGTTTGACCGGGAAATGGCGAATGTTGAAAGTTTGCTGCGTGTTAGGCAGCGCGACAACACTGGGCAATTGGCGGGGAGAGCGCTTTTCAGCCTGCTTTGGTTTCCATTGGGATGGCTTGGGCGATTCACTTTTGTGGTTCTGATTGAGCCGATGCTTCACCCCCTGAAGCTGCCTATCAGTTTTTTAGCTGCAAAAGTCATTTACCCTGTCCTCTATCCCCTTTCTACAGATGTGGCCATTCCCGCCCTAACACCCATGATGGGGGCACTGACAGCTTCCCTTGTGATTGGCGGGCTGGTGTTTTTGCTTCCTAACGCTTTTGGTTTTTTCTTTTGGGAGTTCCGTGAAAACCGTGGGCTTTATGAGGCCAACCGACCGAACTTGCCAGCCCCAGACGGTGCGGGCCCCCATGGAGAGACATTTGCCGTGTTGTTAGAGCCTGGAATCCATGGCGGAGTGCTACCTGCCCTTTATTCACGTTTACGCCAGGCCAGCCTGCCTGCCACTGAAGGTGGGACCAAGGCAGCACAGCGGGCCTGCGAACGCAAGCTGGAACTATTGCGGGAGGCACTTGGCAGGTTTTTCCGTCGGAATTTTCTGGATGTCATGGGGGTTACCCACGCTTGGGCCCAGAATGTTCAGCCGGGATCTGTAACCCAAAAATCCCTGATGCTTCCATTGGCTTTGGAGCCGGGCCAACCCATTGCCGCGCGTCAGTGGTGGCGGCCCCTGGAACTGCAGTCAGTCCACTTGGCCGTCAACCGGGTTGAGGCAACTTTCAAATTGGTTGGAAAGACTGGATTGGAGCTGGAAGCCGAGCCTTTGCGCATCTATATCGCCTATATGGAAAACCACTTGCAGGCTTGGATCGACAGGCCTGGCTGGGTGGACAAGCTTTCCGAATCCAAGCGCCATGCCTTGGCCTGGAGCCTTGCTTGGGTTTATAGGGCAGCAGGTGTGGAGATTGCGAGGGAACCGCTGGAATTGCTTGCCCCGACTGATGTGGAGCAAACCAAACTGGAAGGGGACCGGATACTTTTCACCACCAGTGAAGGCCACCGAATCACCTTCCGCCTTGCCGATCAAAGGCGGGCATGGATGCGGGTGGCAGAGGCCGGCAACACCGAGCCAACCACGGGAACACACTTGGCTCCCACGGAATTACGCCCGGCATGGCGGGCAATATTCGGTGAGATGCCTTTCACTTGGGACATTTTCGTTCAGCGGTGGAGTGCCGACGAGAAGGGTGGCGATTTCGGCCAGACCCGGCTTGACGATTATTGGATTGATTTACTGGGTGACGCACGCTCACTTCACCATGACAACATAATCCCCTTGGCCGCAAACCAACGCGCCTAGGAAGCCTAAGGACACCACCGGGAGACTATGTGATGATTCGATACGCAATTTGCAATGAAACCTTTGAAGGGTGGGAATGGAAGCGCATTTGCAAACTATGTGCCTCGCTTGGGTATGAGGGGCTGGAAGTGGCTCCCTTCACTCTGGCTTCGAGAATTGGTGAGGTGGACCCAAAAACTAGGGCTAGCTTGCGGCGAACTTCCGAACAACAAGGGTTGCAACTTTTTGCCATGCACTGGTTACTGGCAAAAACCGAAGGTTTCCAAGTCACCAGCCCCGACGCCAAAGTACGCGCCTCGACTGCGGCTTATCTTGGCGAATTGGCGCAGGCCTGCGCAGATCTTGGAGGCGACCGTATGGTTTTTGGCTCGCCACTTCAGCGCAAAATTCCAGATGGGTATACAGAGGAACAAGCCGACGAGTTGTTTCTCGACACGTTGCGTCAGGTAGTGCCACATCTTGAAAGTAACCGGGTTAATTTTTTGCTGGAACCTTTGGGCCCTGCTGAAACAAACTATGTGAATACGGCGCGCAAGGGCATTGAATTGCTCGACAAAATGGATCATCCCTTGATTGGCTTGCATTTGGATGTGAAAGCCATGAGCGATGACGAGGCCCCTGTTGCAGAAATCATCAGGAAACACGCAAAAAGAATGGGGCACTTTCACGCCAACGATGCGAATCGAAAGGCACCCGGGATGGGGAAAACTGACTTCCTGCCCATCATGCGGGCACTGAAAGATGTTGACTACAAGGGCTATGTTTCGATTGAGGTGTTTGATTACACGCCGGACCCGGAAACAATCGCCCGTGAAGGATTAACTCATTTGAAGACTTGCGCCGAACGGGCCTGAGATGAACCATATGACCTAGCGCAATCCCTTTGTGCCCCTCACCCATAGCCTACGTTTTTCCTGTACGAAATTTAACCGTTTTTTCGCCTATTTTTGCAATTTTACCCTAAAACCCTAAACCGCTATTTGACAACTACCCGGCCACTTCATTCAATTCATCTATAGGCTCTGAAATTTCCATTCTTTCCATTTTCACGAATCATTGGGAGGCTTCCCCTATGGCTGGAGCAATTTCAAAATTTCAGTTTGTTTTTGTCCTAGGTGGCGGCTTTTGCATCCATGCGGCCCTGTTTGGGCAATCGAACCCGATCGCCCAAACAGACCCCCTTATTGCCCCTGCAAAGCCCATGAAGATTCTGGTGCAACCTGTTGGCCCCGACGCTAAAGCAACTCTTGGCCAACCCCGGGTGGCAATTGTTGAGGCCAATCCTAATAGCCAAGGCAAACTAACTGTAACTATCAACGCAACAGGCGATGGCAGCAGCGTAGTCATTAATGATTTTACATTTATTTCTCCCGAGCAAATATCGGAAGCCTTCCCATATCCTTGCTGCCAAAAGCCTCCAGCACCTCCTACTGCCGCCCAAATGCGTCAACAGGCAGCGCTGATCAACGATCGCCTTGGGCCTTTGCAGGCTCCGAGGTATGGCAAAATGGAGCGTGTTTCATCTGTGAACAGGGACCTACCTGTGTCCGAGGCTTACGCGCAGGGTTACAGAGCGCTTAAACGGCTTGAATCGAGCAAGGCGCTCGCGTTTATCGAGATGGCATTATCCAAAGAAGCGAACAACCCCGTGCTTTTGCAAATGAAAGCTATCGCCCTGTATGATTTGGGAATGGATCAGGAAGCCGCCAAGGCTGCCCGTCAGGGAATAACACTCGCCAAAAACCAACCTGGCGCGGAAGAAGAAATTTCCAAACTTCTGGAACCTATTCAAGGTCATCGTCGGGATTTTCTGACGCTTGCTTATTTGCATGATTTGGCCGGGCCCTACGAATCGGTTCGCCCTTCAGGCAGCCGAACGGTTCTTCCCCAGCCCGCCCTCAACACCGACAAGCCTAAGGTTTCCACTCCCAGGCCAACCCCCATTGCGCCCTCATCTGACCTACCTATGAAGGCCCTACCTCCTGCACCTGTGAAACAACCTGATTCTGCTGCCAAACCTTAGGACTTTGCCGCTGAAGGTTCACGCTTTCAGTCACAACAAACCACCTCTAAGCCGTGCCCTAATTTGGGGGCCCGGCTTTTTTAATACAATTAAAGATCGTCTTTTCTTAAAAGCCCCTCATAGCAAACTATCTGGCCCAGAATTGGTGCGATGGCCGCCGCACGAACGGAGATGGATCCATCGGGATTCCCTTTTTCCAGCCCTTCTCCCGTTGGTGCTAGAAAAAGTGGAACGGGAATGCCCGCTACCCAAGCCTTGATCACTTCCAACCTGAGACTGGGTGGCTCCACATGCAACTTGTAGCCAAGACTGATCCAACCAAACGATTCAACCAGCATGCCATGCTGGGCCCATTGGCTTGAGCGCATGCGAAAGCCTTGGAAGTTTCTGTCCCATACTTCGACCCAACGGTCGCCCTTCTGCTCGGCTCTGCAAGATAATTCAACAGGCACCTTTTCACCTGCAGGTGGCAATCCACCCAGCCATGCGACAAGGTTTCTCAACAAGCCCTTGCCTCGGGTCACCCTAAAAACAGCCTTGCCAGACCAACCGGTTTGAATGGAATGAAAATCCCTTAAACATGGGGGCAACCGATCTAATTCAGACCCCAAAACTGATCTATACGGCGAAGGCATGGCAACAATTCCCCTAAAAAGCCACCAAGGCCCGCGGCAAGATTGCGCGCGGGCCTTGGCTCATTCAGTTTAGGCGGGAAGCACTTGGCAATCCGCTAGCTACTTTTACGGTTTGGATTTTTGCGCAATGCGAAGGGGATTGATGGCTTCTCTGGGCCATCCAAACGGATAAACATTCTAGTAGGCCTTGATGGGGACTGATCCTGTTGTGGGACCGGATCTGCGATGCGTAAGAACGGCAGAACGCGGGGCAGTTCATTTGACTCTTTTCGTTGCCTGCGAACCGAACGATTGAAGTTGAGGCGGCCAAGGAGGATAGACATTCTCAAATCGCCCGCGAATTGAAATTGAGCTTTTTTGAGAAGGCTCTTGGCCTCATCCTTTGCACCCACCAGCCGCAGACTGCGAAACAATGCAATGAAGGAAGCATATCGGTTGGGGTTGGCCTGATAGCCGTGACGGAGAATGGAAACTGCCTCATCGAGCAAACCTTGGCGCAAACGAAGGCGGCCAAGCGCAGTCCTTGCTTCAATGTGGTTTGGGTCGTTTTCCAGACAAGCAAGATAATTTGCCGCCGCACCTTCCATTTCGGCCTGCGTGGCAACGATTCGCGCCTTGCGGCGTTCCAGGGCACGGCCCATCAGATATAGAAACTGTGGACAGCTTGGCAACAGGCGCAAGGCGGATTCAAGCTGATGAACAGCTTTTTTGTATTTGCCTTTTCGTAGGCTCATTTCGGCGAGCAGGGCAAAAGTCTCGGCACTGATGGAAGTATTTTGCCCAGGCAGTGTGAGCATTCTTTCAAGAGGCTTCACGGCCTCATGAAAAAAGCCCGCGGAGCGAAGCCTTCGTCCGCGGGCTAATAAATGTTCCGCCAATGAAAGAATAGGAACCATGGCATCGCCTCCTTGCGAATACGCATTCATCCTGAATGCGACCCATCCGTGGGTTTGGCAGAGGATACCAATCGGGAGAGCAGAGGCAAGTGCATTCCAGCTGCATTTTACCTCATTTGGCCATAAGTCCTTATTACGCCTCAGCTTTGGCTGGGCCTTTTTTCGGCGCAGAAGCTGGCTCAGCTCGCTTGCCAGGGGCCGTTTCGTGCTTGGATGACACCTCCGAAGGGGCCGGTATAGCCGCCGAAACCTTGATTCGCTTGGCCATAACCTTGTGGCTGATCTCCTCCAAAAGGTGGGGATTGTCACGCAAAAATTGTTTGGCGTTCTCACGCCCTTGGCCCAAGCGCATGTCGCCGTAGTTTACCCAAGCACCCGATTTTTCGATAATTTTATCTTCGATGGCCAAATCAAGCAGGTCACCCTCACGACTGATACCGGTGTCGTACATCAGGTCAAATTCGCTGACGCGGAAGGGGGGTGCCACCTTGTTTTTGACAACCTTCACCTTCACCCTAGACCCGGTGGCCTCCTCACCATCCTTGATGGTGGCGATCTTGCGGATATCCATACGAACTGAGCTGAAGAACTTCAGGGCTAGGCCGCCTGATGTGGTTTCCGGATTGCCAAACATCACGCCAATTTTCTGGCGAATTTGGTTGATAAAGACCATGCAAGTCTTGGTTTTACTGATAGTCGGGTTCAGAATTCGGAGTGCCTGACTCATCAAGCGGGCCTGAAGTCCGACATGGGAATCGCCAATTTCCCCCTCCAACTCAGAACGCGGCACCAAAGCAGCGACTGAGTCGATAATGATCAGGTCCACCGCATTGGACTTGATGAGCATTTCGGCAATTTTGAGTGCCTCTTCAGCACTGGATGGCTGACTGACCAGAAGCTGCTCAAGGTTCACACCCAAACGCCGGGCCCATGAAGGGTCCAGAGCATGCTCGGCATCGATAAAAGCAGCAACGCCCCCTGCTTTTTGGGCACAGGCTACCGCCTGCAATGCGATCGAGGTTTTACCGGAGGACTCTGGGCCAAAGATCTCAATAATCCGGCCACGCGGCAAACCCTTCCCACCCAAGGCTAAATCGAGGCTAAGGGCGCCGGTTGAAATTCCGCTCACATCACTTGTGTCACCTTCACCCCCAAGGTGCATGATGGAGCCTTTGCCAAATTGTTTTTCAATTTGGGACAGAGCATTTTTCAATTCACGATCTTCGGCCATGTTTCAACCCTCCTCATGAATCCCGCTGGCTCACAGTAGTGTACAAGTGTTCCCTATCTGAGTCATCATCGGTTTCTTCCCCTGCTTTCTTGCAAAAGCTGGCAAAAACCTTGCATGTATTTCGAAAAACAACCAAAATTAGCCACAAAACCTTTTGTAAAAAGGACTTATGTAAAAATTTTATTCGGAAACCATTGCCATGTCGGCAATTTTTTTCACTCCGTCTGCCAGAACCTGTTCCACCTGCTCACGCCAAGGCGCAGGAAGACCGTAATAAACCATTGCCTTTTCCCCCTCGTAGCCACCTTCAATTCGAATTCGCTTGGAAGGGATGTATGCCATCACATCGTTGGTATAACTTGCAACCCACCAAGAACGCCCTTTCAATTCCTTGGAAAACCTGAGGGAGTAGTCCACCACGACCTCCCCGGGCAAGAAAATTACCCCATGAACATCGCCGATTGCCCAAGCCTGAACGGGGGCCGGATACCGAGTCGGGAGCGGGTCGCCCTTATCCAAACTGTCAAGCAATCGTTTTGCACGGGATGCAACCGCTTTTTCCTTGGAGTTCTTTTGATCCAGCAAAGTATCGCGACCTGGTGGAGCCTCCAAGGGAAGCTCCACTTTTTCGAGCGCCATTCCCAATTTGCCTCGCACGGGAACCCCCGATTGCCCAATGGCCGCTTGCACACTCAAAGCCAATTGGGTGCCATAGGCTTTTGCCAATTCCAAGCGCCTGCGGGGTAACGGATTTTGGTCAGCACCACAGCCTGCAACGAAGAGAGCCACGCCTTCAGAATCTCCCCTTTCCCGCGCTAAATCTTTTTCCAAAGCGGAGCAGGCCTCTCCTGGCCAATCCCCATACCAATCCTGAAAACCCATGGTGGTAGCATGGCAAGCATAGCCAAACAAAATCGCCCTCATCTTCCCTGATGGATCACGAGCCACCAATACCGGAACCGAATGATCCACCGGACCAACCAGGGAACCCATTGCCCGCCGTTTCTCCACCTCGGCTTCTGGATTGTTGCGACGATTTACTGCAAAACCACAGGCCCCCTTATGCCAACTCAAAGTGGCGGGAGCCAAATTTGCCAATGCGAGCCGAGCCGCCTTTAAAACTTGGTCTACAAGAAAACCCTGGTAACGAGCACTGGCTTGCCTGTCCGCATCGGACAAAGGGTACATGTCCTCCAAGGTGGAACCAACAACTGGACCGCAATGGGTGTGCGAGCAGGCAAAAACAATCGCCTTGCGGGGCAGTTTGAATTCCTTGCTGATCGCAGCAGACCAACCGGCCGAGGTTTTAGCATCTATTCCCACCAAATCGAGGGTGATGATCACCCCTGAATTCCCTGCACCGTCTTTAAGTGCCAAGCCCCTGGCGTAGAGTTCCGATGATTTGCCACTCGCTGGTTTGGCCCTGGAAGCATAGCCGGCCATCCAAACGGGCTCTTTAGGTGTAATTTCCACCCGGGAGGCCCCCACATTCCAAACCGGCTGATAACTACAAGCCAAAAATGCCAACAAAATGGATGCGAACATGAACCATACTCCCTGGGCTAACTCCGGTAGCATAACCGAGGATCAGTCCTGCGTGGACTCGCCCGGACCTGGCCCATCCTCGCTTGTTTCCTGTTCAGCCTTGTCTTCCAGACGTCGATGCCAAACGCTGCCACGGCTTACAGCCTCCCCACCAAATCTGGCCCGAATTGCATCCAGTGCTTGGTCTAGGCGGGCAGGTGCCGGATTTTTGATTGTGTCGAATAGATCGGGCTGGATTTCGTTTGGCTTCACCAGATCGATGGCAGTCACCCCCACCAGCCGGGCAGGCAAAAGCCCCTGACCGCACAAATCCTCCAACAGCCCGCGGACTCTTTGCCAAAACTCGCTAGTCACTTGGGATGGCCTGGCCAGCTTGCATTGCTTGCTGCGGGTACGAAAATCACCCGAACGCAATTTCACCTCCACACCAAGGGCTAACAATCCACGAGCTCTCAATCCTTCAGCCACCTCCTCGGTCTGCTCCATCGCCCAGGCAGCCAGCACCCATGGTTCGTCAATATCTCGAGTGAAGGTTGTCTCACTACCCAAGGATTTAGCTTGGCGAAACGGCGTGACAGCCCGCTCATCTTGTCCCAAAGCCATAGCTCTGAGTTCGCGGGCATGGGAACCCAAGGCCTTGACAAGGGGCCCTTCGGGAAATCGCTGTAAGTCACCAAGAGTTCGTAGGCCCAATGATGCAAGCCTTGCAACCCCCCTCTCTCCCACCCCCCAAAGCCTTCTTACCGGCAACGGATCTAAAAACGCTTCCAGGTTTTCAGGGGCAACTACAAATCCCTTTGGCTTTTGCAAATCACTGCACAGCTTTGCAATCCATTTGTTTGGGCCAATGCCAACTGAAGCCTGCAGCTTGGTTTGGTCCAAAATCTGTTGTTGGATTTTCCTCCCCACCTCCAGGGGGGAACCGAACAAATGCTGTGTACCTCTTACATCCAGATAGGCTTCATCGAGGCTAAGAGGCTCGACCAAAGGGGTGAATTCGTAAAATATGGCACGAATTCTTTGCGCTTCAACACGGTAGGCATCCATGCGCACCGGGAGAAATATAGCATGTGGGCAACGCCTTCTGGCAACCACCCCTGACATTGCGGAGTGAACACCAAATTTTCGCGCCTCGTAGCTAGCCGCCGCCACCACCCCACGACCAGAACCACCACCTACCACCACCGGCTTTCCAGCCAGGGACGGATTATCCCGCTGCTCGATGGAGGCGTAAAACGCATCCATATCGACATGCAAAATATTCCACGTTGGAGGAAGATTTTCCATGGGTTCAAGCCGCCATTCAAACAGAAATGACTGCAAAAAAAACAACCCCTCGCGCATCGAAACGGGCGAGGGGTTGCGCGGATTTTGATGGAATCATCCGAACAGGTTGGGAATGAGCGGGCCTGCTCCGCCGGTACCACCCCTCAGGTTGGCTGAATTTACTTTAGGAGGGGCAGGCTGGGCCGGAGTGGCCTCTGCCAACAAGGCCTCCACTTGCTCGGTCTTTCCTTGAGCAGCCAGAAGTGCGCCACGAATTGACAAACTGATGCGGCGGGCATCCAGATCGATAGCTAACAGCACCGCCTCAACTTCTTCACCGGTTTTTACCACATCACCGGCACGGCGAACCCGATGAGGCGCCAATTCACTGAGATGAACCAACCCCTCAACTCCTGGTTCAATTTCGATAAAAGCACCAAAGTCGGCCAGCTTGGTAACCCGACCTTTGATGGTGGTACCGGGAGTCAGTTTCGCCACGGCAGCGTCCCAAGGATTGTCGGTAAGCTGTCGCAGGCCTAAAGACAGTTTGCGTGTCTCCTCGTCAATGCGCAGCACTTTCACCTTAACCACATCGCCAACCTTGACGATTTCGGAGGGGTGCCCAACTTTGGCCCATGCCATCTCACGGATAGGAATAAGGCCATCAACGCCCCCCAGATCAACAAAGGCGCCGAAGTCCATAACATTGCGAACCGTACCATCCCGAATTTGGCCAACTTCCAAAGTTGACCAAGTCTTCTCGGCATTTTCTTTGCGTTCATCTTCGAGCAACTGACGCCTACTGAGCACCATGTTCTTTTCAGAACGCTCCAAGCGTGTTACAACACAGCGCAAACGCTGGTTAACCCAAGCTTCCAATTTCTCAACACGACCAATATCAACCTGGCTTGCAGGAATGAAGCCACGAGCATTGCCAACAGCCACTTCCAAACCACCAGCATTATGGCCTGTTACCCTGGCCTCAACGAGCATGCCCACTGCCAAGTTATCCCAGTCTGTATCGGTGGAGGCAGCGCCCTTGAGGGCAAGACGCACCAATCCATTGGCGGCATCGTAACCCTCAACCCGAACTTCCACATCAGAGCCCAGCTCTGGAGCTTCTCCTAAAGAATTGAGCAGCAGCAACCCTTCCGCCCGGCTGCCGGGAAGCGAGATGAATATCTCCAGTCCTTGCTTGCGAACTACTTTCCCGGTGCGATACCCACCAGGACTAGCGGGAGGTGCGGGATCGGGGCTGTTGGCATTGCCCAGCACACTTTCCGCCGAGTTGCCCCCAAAAGCCGCCTCAAGTTCGGCCTCAAGCCCGCCTTCAGAGATATCACGCAGTGCACTTATTCCAAAACCAAAACCTTTTGTGAAAATCTGCGGGGCCCGAGCAGGTGCAGGAGGACCATCTCCTCGACGATTATCTCGCCCACCACGGCGGCCACCACCATCACGACCTTGCCTACCTTCACGCTGGGGCAAAATGGTGCCGGGTGCGTTTACCATCTCCTCGGCAGTCATGGAGGTAGGACCAATCGGGTTGTCCGACTCGGTTTGAGGCTCGATGACTACTTCAGGTGGAATTGGAGTTTCATCCAATCGCCTGGCTCCCCCTGGCAAAGCAGGGCGGGAAGTTTCAGGACGATCAGATGGCGTACCGTAAGAGAATGCGTGTCCACCTTCAGCACCTTGGGGCCTATCACCACCATACCCACTACGCCTTTGAACCAAGCCACGAGGTACAGGCTTTCCATGACGCCCTCTAACGACGCCACTGCCGGGAACCGGCTTTCCAGAAGGCCGGGGGGGGGTGGTTGGCGTTTTGTCCCCGGATGCGGAAGGGTTATTCTCAGGGACCACAGGCTCGCTCATAAAAACCTCATGAAAAAGCAAAATGCCAACGTGTATCCTTGTGTTCGGCAAAGCCGGAAGCAAGGGGAAAGATAAAGGAATCAACGGGAATCGATTATGAGGTGGGAACTAATGCCGGAGAGGTAAACAAAAAAACAAGCAGATAGTGGAACGCAAAGAAGGCATTTGAAAAGTAATGGTTCTGGCTGGGGTTTGAAACCAGTTGCAAAGTACCGGCTCTGGATGAAAAAGCAGATGTAAAAAGTTGCGGTGTAAAAACGAAAAAGCCCCCGCAGTTGACTGCGGGGGCTAGCTAGGGTGGTGGAAGGAGCCGTTCGGACATGGCGGACATATGCATGTCCAGGATGTGAGTCCCGGACGGATCGGCATTCCTTAGAAAGGAGGTGATCCAACCGCAGGTTCCCCTAC
>CAIWHS010000231.1 GCA_903912515.1 uncultured Planctomycetaceae bacterium | reverse complement strand
TAAAGGCCAACTTGCACTGCCTTCTTGCGCTTGAATGCGCAAATTATCAATTTTTGGTGAACCAAAAAAGTGCACGTAAGAATTTCCACGATCGGTTGATGCATATGCATCCAAAACATTTTTGTCTTGTGTGAAAACAAGAGAGGCAAGTTGGTGAAGGCGCTGCTTGTAGAGGTGAGTGGCAACCAAAGAACCAACTTGACCACCACCTGGCTCGTCATCAGGCTCGTCAACCATCACTAAAGAGAAATATGGGACGTAGGCGAGCCTGGAAAACTCCACCAGGTGGTCAAACCGGACCGCAGGTTGGTAGTTGCGCTGCCAGGGGTAGTTCACAAACACATAATCAGGAGCCAAATCCCTCAAAACAGCCAAACCTTCAAGGTTTTGGCTCCCCGAACCCCCGGTATTTAGCCGAATATGGGGGATTTCCTGGCCTTCGAAGAAGGCATGGGCCTTTTCCTCCTGGGCATAGGCCAGCTGACCCGTGAGTTTCCGGGGCATTGAGACCACAATCGGCTCAAAACGGGGGTCTTTGGCCATGATTTGGTAGATCTCATCCAGGGCATCCCAGGACTCAAAGTAAAGACCTAGAAATACGACTTTGATGGGCACCATCCCCTAAACCTAGCAAAGACCTAGGAAGGAGCCCTTTTCGAGCCAATTTCAAGAAATTTCCCAAAATGACACGATTTAGGCCCTCAAAAAGTGGGGTTAGCCACCTGTTTCCAAGTACCCCATATAAGGGTGAAGTTATTCTAATGGGGACCCCTAAAAACCACGGAAAACCAAGGTTTTCTGAGGACCCCAGGCACAGAAGGTTTGAGATGAATATCCGGGCATTCGGAAGGCTGCTATTTAGCGGCTTTGCCCTGCCCAATTGGGAATTTAGCGAATCTCGGTTCTTGCCCTCGCAGCTACAAAGAGGCCAAAACCGCTATGCCTCTAGGCCCCGAAGCCCCTTCTCTAAACGGACCAAAGCACTAATTCCGATCGCGGGTTTGGCTGGTTTAGTTCTGGCCCTAGTCATGAATGCTGGAGTCACCCCGCTCCCTGCAAACGCAAACAATTGCCAAGTGGGCAGTAGCTCGTCTTGTCCCGCCACATCGCCCCAGGAAATCTACAACCTTTATGGCACCACGGCGGACGGGACTTTTTGGCTTCGGGTAAATGGAGTGGCTACTCAAGTTTTTCTGAAAATGAATCGCACAAATTCAGACAACGGCGGTTGGATTCTAATGATGAAGGGCGCCAGAGGTACAGCAAATTTTGGCTACGACAGCACGTATTTCACGAGTAATTCCACAACCTTGAACACACTTTCCCTTTCAGACGATGTTTCCGCAGACGCAAAATTTGGGGTGTATAACAACCTGACAGTCTCGAAAATTCTTGCTGTCCTTAGAAACGACGCTAACGGGTTGATTTCAAATCAAGGTGACATTTCAAGCAATGCTTTTGGGGGCCATGTCTGGCTGAACACACTCTCCACCCCTACGACCGCGCACTCGCATTTATCAAGCACTGTAAACCTCAACACAAGCGGAGGGACAACTTACTCATCCGTCCCAGTCTTGAAGTATCGCGACGCTAACTCAAACCTTGTCTTCTCTTACCAGACTGGCGCCGCTATGTACGGAACTACCATCGGCTGTAGCAACGGAGCGGGAGTCCGCCTCGGCATTATCTGGAACAACGAAGGCGACTTCAGCAGTTGCGACACGATAGTTGGAATTGGACTCAAGGGGAATAACCAAAACTGGAGCCCCGGCGACAGAATGCTTTGGGATGGCGTTAGAACTGGCGGAACAGGCTCCGCGCCTAATGGCTATGGAAAAGGAGACACGGCTTTTCAGATCTGGGGAAAAATGGCCGAGCCTTCTCAGGCTGCCCCGGCCGCACCTTCAGTCGTGAATGCGGGCCTCAATCAGGTGACTGTGAGCTGGACTGCCCCCTCTGGACCCCCAACTGACTACGTCGTCCAATACAAATTGAACTCAGACTCATCCTGGGGGACCAACCCAACACAATCTGTTGTTG
>CAIWHS010000230.1 GCA_903912515.1 uncultured Planctomycetaceae bacterium | reverse complement strand
TGGCATGGGAGCGATGGCGCGACTTTCGCTGAGGAAACCCGCGAAATCACGGTCTATAACACCCCTGGTGGCACCCTTCTCGACTGGAGCACCGACCTGAGGAGCAAGGCTGGGGCCATTCGATTGGATGGAGACCCTCAGCATGCGGGGTTCCACTTCAGGGCCAACCAGGAAGTTGCCAATAACGGTAAAGAACAAACCTATTATCTGCGCCCTGATGGGAAAGGTAAAAACGGTGAGACACGTAATTGGGACGCCAAAAACAAGAACAAGCAAGCGATTAACCTGCCATGGAATGCGATGAGTTTTTTCACCGAAGGCAAGCGCTATACCTTACTTCGCGTGAATCACCCACAAAACCCGGGTGAGACCCGAGGTAGTGAACGCGAGTATGGCCGGTTTGGGGACTATTTTGAATATGATCTGACACCTGAAAAGCCACTCAGGCTGCAATATCGCGTCTGGGTTCAACCCGGCGAGATGACCATGGACCAGTGCCAGGCTATTGCCCAAGGATTTGTGAATTCTGGGCAAGGCAAAAATTGACTCCATGGCCATGGGCTCGTTTTGCCCAATATGACGACAACTATCAATTCGCCAAACCATTCAATCCAACAAGAGACTGGCTAAGCTAATTCGCCTGCCTCTTAGGCATTTGGAGCGAAACCGCGGCGCATGGTGTTTTCGGTGATGGCGCGGGAGTTAAGGAATTGGGGGAGGTATTCTGGGCCGCCCGCTTTTGCTCCTATTCCCGAAAGTTTGAATCCGCCGAAGGGTTGGCGGTCAACCAATGCTCCTGTGATTTTGCGATTAATATAGAGGTTACCAACTTTGAATTCGCGCCGGGCGCGATCCAGGGTTGATGGGCTACGCGAGTAAATACCACCCGTCAGGGCAAATCTGGTGCTGTTAGCCAGATTAAAAGCCTGATCCAGCGAATTGTAAGGCAGGACTACCAAAACAGGGCCGAAGACCTCCTGCTGGGCTATTTCGCTAGTGGGATCGACCTGCGTGAGGATATGGGGGGCGACATAGCTGCCCTGAGTTGCAAGTGATGGATCGACTTGGCCGGCATAGGCAATTTTTGCGCCAGCCTGAACTGCACGATCGACCATGGCATGGATGCGGTCGCGTGCCTCGTTGTCAATCACTGGTGAAACAACGCAGCCAGGATCTTCAGCAGGACCAATCTGGCGACTTTTGGCAACCTCGACTAAACGCTCAACAAAGGAATCTTGGAGGGACCGGGGAATCAGCACACGGCTACAAGCGGAACACTTCTGGCCGGCGTAAGCGAAGGCGCTTTCTGCCACCCCGCGAATGGCCTCATCGAGATCGGCATCGGAATCGATGAGTATGGCGTTTTTACCACCCATTTCAGCAAGGACCCGTTTGACATGGTCTTGGCCATCGGAAGCTTCTGCAGCTTGACGATGAATGGTGAGGCCGACTTTCACGCTTCCTGTGAAAGCAATAACAGCGACCTGCGGATGGCCAACCAAAACCGGGCCAATTTCTTCCCCAATGCCTGGCAGGTATTGCAGAACATCAGTTGGAACGCCGGCCTGATGAAGGATCTCTACCAATAGGGCACCTACCACAGGGGTCTGCTCGGCGGGCTTGAGGATAACCGGACAACCAGCGGCTAAGGCAGCAGTGGCCATGCCACAAGGAATAGCCAAGGGGAAGTTCCACGGGGGAATCACCGCAGCCACTCCCCTTGGCTCGTGGAGCACTTGGTTGTCTTCGCCTGGAACATCACGATGGCGGGGCCTTAGCCAGGCCTCTGCCTGGAGGGCATAGTAACGACAGAAATCCATTGCCTCGGCAACATCGGCATCCGCCTCGCGCCATGGTTTGCCGGCCTCGAGGCAGATCCACGCGGCGAGTTCGGCACGACGCTTACCCATAAGCTCTGCAGCTTTGCGAAGGATATTCGCCCGGTCAGTGACAGGCATTGCTGCCCACCGGGGCAAAGCCTGGGCGGCGTCGGCAATTGCCCGAAGCGTTTCAACCTCGGAAGCGCAAGCGGCGTGACCAATTACCTCGGCATGGTTAGCCGGGTTGGTGCTGGAAATAGACCTGGCAGTGGTGACTCGATGACCGCCAATAAGCAAAGGGTATTTTTGTCCAAGCTTGGTGCGAACCAAAACCAAGGCATCTTCCATCTCCTTTCGGGCGGAGGGCGTGGAAAAATCGGCTAGCGGCTCAGGCTCTTGGGGAGGATCGAGAGGGCAAACCGAGCTGGGTTGGATCTTTTTTGGCAACTTGTGATCGTCGGCGTGGGCAGAAGGATTCATGAACAGCACCTCTTCGGGAACCTGATCGGTCATGCTGGCGCGGAGGAAAGAGTCGTTGGCGGTATTTTCAAGAAGCCTTCGAACGAGGTAGGCCATGCCAGGGAGCAGTTCGCCATAGGGCATATAAACGCGAACCCGTTGTTTCAACGATACAAAGGGATCCATGAGTGAATCACCCATGCCGTAGAGCATTTGAACCTCAAAAGCCCCTTGGGGAAGTTCCATGGTTTCGGCGAGTGCCAGGGCCCTAGCAAGGCTACGGAGATTGTGGCTTGCCAGCGCAGGGCGCAGGTATTTGCGATTGAGCAGGAGGAATTCAGTCAGGCTTTCGAAAGCGGCATCACTTTGCCACTTGGCGGACCAAACAGGAGTGTTCCAACCGTTTTGAGCGCAGACAATTGTCTCCGCATCCCAGTAGGCACCTTTGACCAGGCGAATGGTAACAGGCGCTCCGCGCCTTTGAGCCCAAGAGGCGAGCACTCGCAAGTCGTTTGCGGTGTCGCGCAGGTAGGCCTGTATGGCGATCCCCACATTTGCCCAGTCGCGAAACTCGGGCTCCATCAAAACAGTTTTGAAGATAGCCAGAGTGAGGTCCTTGAAACCACTTTGCTCCATGTCGAAATGGACGAAAGAGCCCTGGGCTATAGCCAGACGTAAAATGGGTCGCAGGCGGTCGATGATTCTGTCTGCGGAGCGGTTGAAGTCGAGGGGATCTGCCTGGCTGTAGAGAGACGAGAGCTTCACCGAGACATTAACCACCGGTATGGCGCTTTCGGAATCTGTGTCTGTGAGTGGATCAGGAAGCAGAGAGGGAGCCAGGCGGTTGAGGCCGAGCAGGAGCCGCATGTATGCCTGCTGGCTTTCAAGAGCCTCGCCTTCGGTGAGTGTGGCTTCGCCCAGGATATCGACAGTGAAGGCCAATCGCCGTTTTCGAAGCGCCCTGACGGTATTCAAAGTTTCAGGCAGGTTACTGCCGGCGATGAAACGCCTGGCCATACGAGCGCTGGACCAGTGGGTAACTTTGGAAAAAATGGATCCCAGGGGGCCGCCAGTTGGGAGCATTTTCAAGCCCAACCTCATCCACCAGGGTACTGCCTTGCCGGCTTGCTGAAAGTATTCTCTGAGGTGACGGGCAAGGTCGGCAGGTTGCTTGAGTGTTGGGAGCACATCGACAAATCGGAAAAGGTTGAGTTTGATAGCTTCATCGGCCATGCTCCAGCGCATTATCTGATCATCAAACCAAGCCGGGCTAAGGAGGATTGGGCCGGAACGATCAATTCTAGCCAGCAGGTCGCTGCCAATGCGGCGGGTGAGCACTTCCAAATGATTTGTAACCGCGGATGCCATGTGAAAATCCTTGGTTAAATTACATTTAAATTTGGTGCTGGTACCTTGCCGGGTGGAGAGATGGGCTTCCCCCTATAAAGTATAAGAAGAGAAATCCCGGCGGAACCGGCTTTTAGGCTGAAAAATCAAGCAGGAATGATCATGAAGATTGGCAAGTTTACCGTGCAAGCAACCCTGGGGACCGGGGCCCATAGTTCGATTTTGCAGATTCGAAGGGCCGAAGACAGCCGTACCTATGCTTTAAAAGTGGTGAATATTGACGAACCGGAGGACATAAAATTCCTCCGGCAGGCGGAACACGAATTTGAAGTTTTGCAGAAATTGTCCCACCCGAACATCATCAAGGCCCATTCGCTTGAAAAAGAAAAGGCTTGGATGTTTGGCAAGGTGACCAAGGCCCATCTTTTGATGGAGTTTGTCAACGGGAAGACGATGGACATCGTGCGGCTGACATTGCCGCAAAAAGTGCAAGCATTTCGATTAGTGAGCGAGGCGCTGGTTCATATGCACCGTCGGGAGGTGCTACATGGGGATCTTAAGCCCAACAATGTGATGGTGGGCAAAAAGGGCGTTTTAAAGGTGATCGACTTTGGTTTGGCCCATTTACGCGGCGAAGCGAAGGAGCGGATTACTGGAACTCCCGAATATATTGCCCCTGAAACCGTGAAGAGCAAAATTCTTTCGGAGCGGACGGACCTTTATAACTTTGGCGCGCTTATGTATCGATTATTAGCCAACAAGGCGCTTTTGCCCCGCATTGACGATGGGGGCGAAGTGCTGGAGGAGAAGGTATGGGACAAGTATTACACCCCAATTCAGGAGATATTGCCGGGCCTGGACAGCGACCTTGTCAAGTTGGTGGGTGATTGCCTGCAAACTGACCCGAGGAAACGGCCGGAGCGTGCGAGCGATGCCCAGAATGTACTGTCGAAAGTAGAAGAAAAGCTGGTCCTTACTCCTGAAAAAGGCTTGGAAGGGCTTGAATGACCATGGCGGGCATGGCCTCTAGGGTGCAGGTAATGGCACGGTTTCTGTCGCTTTGCGCTTTTGCCTTTTGGCAGGGTGGCTTTGTTTTTTACTCTGGCGTGGTGGTGCCTATTGGCAGTGATGAATTGGGTGACACCGTGCAAGGCTTCATAACCAGGCGTGTGACGCATGGCTTGAATCTTGGTGGAGTCTGCTGCCTTGGCCTGATGCTTTTGGACTGGTGCATGAGCCTTCGGAACTGTCGTTTTTCTTTTGTTTTGTTGGGGTTGTGGGTTGTTATGGGGGTTGGTCAGGCAGTTTTGATTGCAGCGCATCCATGGGTGGATCAATTATTGGATCCTGAAACTATTAGTATTTTAGACCGAAAGGCTTTTCGATTGAGGCACCAAATTTACCTGTGGACCAGCACCGTGATGTGGGCGACTTCTTTGGTTTGGGTGTGGTATTTGGCAAGCGGGACGACAGTTGGCCAAAAAAAAGAAATGCCTCGCTCATGAACTCGAAGGTATCGCCCATACACCAGCGAAATCATGGCGAGGCAACGGTACTATGAGGTTGCCTGAAAGCTAAGGCAAGAAAAATTATGGAAAATTTTCACAAAAATTTCACAAAAATCGTGCTGTGAGCATTTTGAAGGTTTAGCCCGGGGGAGAAGCGATGTCGGTCGATTGCGAACAACTGGAAGCGTGTTTCAGGGAAAAAGGTCCAATGGCCTCTCTGGAGATGCTGGAAAACCAGATGATAAATGCCGGAGATCATACGGGCTGGTTTTACACGCTTTTAATGAAGGCTCGTAACGAACTGGGCCTTGCCCCGACACCCACGGCGTCGGCGGATGAGATTCCCAGCGGGCTTCACGAGCCTTATGAAGAGGCGATTCGGGCGGCTGGAAGGAAGGTAGGCTCGGCGGCTTTGGAGAAAGGCCAGCTGGAAGCAGCTTGGCAGATGTACAAGCTATTGGGAGAGCCTGAGCCGGTGCGGGCAGCGTTATTGGCCAAGCCGCTTGGTGACGATGACGACTGGGAGCTTCCCATAAGGCTGGCATTTTATGAAGGGCTAGCGCCTGAGATTGGTTTTGAATGGATCTTGCGGCGCTATGGCCTTTGCAACGCCATTACCACTCTTTCGCAAGAAACCCCGGGAGGCGCGGCAGTACGCCAGCATTGCCTGCGTGCGTTGGTGCGGGCTTTGCGGGAAGAGCTGATGCGGCGATTGAAGGCCGACTTGCGGCACCGCGCCGGATTACCGCAGGTGGAAAGGGATGAGGATCTTGGGCCACCACCAGCGTTGGGTGCAATTTTGCAATTGCTGGATGAGCACCCGGAGTTGACCGAAGAAGACAATTACCACATTGATCTATCACACTTGCAGTCGACGGTGCAGCTTTCCACTCAGCTTGGGGAGTGCGTCGAGCGGGGTCTGGCACGCGAATTGTGTGATTATGGAAGTCGCCTAAAGGGCCGCTTTGTGCCCAAGGGAGAGCCACCATTTGAGGATTTCTTTGGCGGTTGGGGCCGGTTTATTTCAGCTTTGGAAGGTGACAAAACCGAAGAGCAGCTAGCATTCTTCAGGGAGCAGGCAGTGCGCGCTGGCGAGGAAGGAAACCCGTACCCGGCGGAGGTATGGCTGGACTTGCTGCGAAAATTGGGACACGACCGGGAAGCGCTTGAAGCTGCAGGCATGTGCCAGTCTCCCGCAGCACTGCGCCCGGCCTGCCATGAGCACAAGGATTTTCGGTCCATGCGGGAAGCGGCCCGACGGCAAGAGGATCGGGTTCACTTTTTGGCTGCCCTATTGGAACAGCGCAATCTGGAACCGCGGGCGCGTTGAACCATGGGGGCACCCGCTGAAGCAGAAAATTCCCTGCCAATCGACTCGGTTTTACCTGAGATTGTGTCCTCTTTGCGCGCATGCCCGAACCTTGTGCTTCGGGCGCCCACGGGTGCCGGCAAGACCACACGGGTGCCGCTTGCGATCTGGCGTTCGGGCCTGTGTGGCGAAGGGTGGGTGGTGCTGGTGGAGCCGCGAAGACTGGCGGCCAGGGCCGCCTGCACCCACATGGCCAGGCAACTTTCGAGCCAGCCCGGGGACTTGATCGGGTACCAGGTGCGCCATGAGAAGCGATTGAGCAATGCGACCCGGGTTGTGGCGATGACCCCTGGCATTTTGCTTGGACGCTTGGTGGACGACCCGACACTTGAGGGAATTGGGGCCATCGTTCTGGATGAATTTCACGAACGCGGGATTGAGACGGACCTGATATTGGGCATGGTACGGACCATTCGTGAAACCTTGAGGCCGGACCTGAAGCTGGTGGTGATGTCGGCCACGCTGGATGTGAAGCCCCTTTCGGAGTATTTGGGGGACTGCCGGGTTGTGGATTCGCCTGGGCGGTTGTTTCCTGTGGTGCATTTGCATGCGGGCGTGGACCGGGATACCCCGCTTGGGACTGCCATGGCACGGGGAATCCGGCGGATGCTGGAGGAAACACCCGGCGATTTACTGGCGTTTTTGCCTGGCATGGGCGAAATCAGGGCCACGGAACGGGCGCTGGAACAAGTGGCGGCTGAATTTGGCGTGGACATACTGGCCCTGCACGGGGATTTGCCACTGGACGAACAGGACCGGGCCCTTCGAGGTGGTGGTCGAAGGCGTGTGGTTTTGGCGACCAATGTGGCGGAAAGCTCGGTAACGGTTGAGGGCGTGACCGGGGTTGTTGATTGCACAACGGCCCGGCAGTTGCGCCATGACCCGGCAGTGGGGTTGGACCGTCTGGAAATTCGCCCGATCAGTCAGGCATCTTTGACCCAGAGAGCCGGGCGGGCTGGACGGGTGGCGCCTGGAGTTTGCTTGCGGCTTTGTTCTGAGGCGGACGCACGGAACCGCCGGCCTGTGGACGAACCGGAAGTGCGGCGGGTGGATCTTGCGGGGCCCCTTCTGCGGCTTGCCAGCATTGGTGAGCTGGACAGCTTTGAATGGCTGGACGCCCCCAGCGCGGCTGCCCGTGCCATGGCCCTTGAACAATTGGAGGACATCGGCGCCCTAACGGGAGGCAAAATAAGCCGGCTTGGCCAGCGGCTTTCAGGATTGCCCATGTCGCCCCGGCTGGGGATGCTTTTACTTTCAGGCAAGGATCTTGGTGTTCCGGGGTTAGCCGCTGCCACCGCAGCGGTTCTTGAAGAGGGAGATCCCCGACCAAGGCGGGG
>CAIWHS010000229.1 GCA_903912515.1 uncultured Planctomycetaceae bacterium | reverse complement strand
GGGAGCGATTGGCCAACGCCCAGCAACTTTTGGATGCAGCCAGCAGGGACAAGCACCCACGCGTGGTGACAGAGGCTTTGCGAGGCCTGAGCCATTTTGGCAACACCGCAGCCATGGACTCGGTGCTGAAGGCGATGACGGCGTGGCCCAATGACTACTGGGTGAAATACACTGCCGATGCGGCTTTGGGTGCCAATTTGGAAACTTGGCAGCCCGCTTACATTAAGGGGGAGCTTGCGAAAGCCGACGGCGAGCAACGCAAGATTTTGGACGGTTTGCTTGCCGCTGACAAACGGGTGGCGGGGATGATCCCACACCTGCAAATTCTCTTAGGCAAGGGTGACCAGCCTGAGGAAGCCAAAAACAAGGCGATGCAGGCGATTGCCGATATGAAAGGCGGCGATGCTGGCAAAGGCCGAGGGGTGTTTTTGCGCAACTGCACGGCTTGTCACAAGGCAGGCAGCGAGGGATCGGAATTTGGGCCGATTCTGGACAAGGTTGCGATGCGCTTGAACGCACTCAAGCTGGTGGAATCGGTGATTAACCCGAATGCTGAGGTGGACAAGAAGTACTACGCCACCGTGCTTTCGACCTCCGATGGCAAAACCATCAACGGGTTGGTGGTGAGCGAGAACCCGGAGGCGGTGGTGATTTTTGACGGCAAGGAAAAGCGCACCATCAAGACCGCCGACATTGAGGAAAAGAAGATCCTGAAGCAGAGCAGTATGCCCGAGGGGCTAGCTGGTGCCATGTCGCCTGGGGAGTTTCTGGACCTGCTTGCTTATATGGGAAGCCTTAAGTAAGCAAAAAGTTGCGAACTGTGCCAATTGCAACACAATCCCTTTATCCTTTACAGGATAAAGGGATTTTTTATGGGATTATTCTCTGAAATATTGTAATAGACTGAGGGACAGCTTTGGCTGTCAAAGACAACAGCCAAAGCCATGCCATCGAAACATTGTGGTCTCTTTTAGCAAAACGAGCGGGGGCTTGGCCAAGTATTTAGCAGCCTCTTCTTTTTTCAGCATCCCAAGTGATTGCCAACCTTTTGAAAAATAACCAGCCCATGTCAGTCGGGCTTGGAAAGCAGACTGATAATCCTGATTTCGTCTTTAAGGCTACGCCCTCCAAGCGGGGCATTTTGGATAACTGGCTGTTTTTGGGCACAGCGATTGGAATCATGGTGATTTTTTTAGGTTGGAGCCTTTTTCTGGCTGGCCGCCGGCTAGAAAGCCTGCCGCCTGAGTGAAAGATTTGCGCCTACAATTTGCTTGAACTTAATCTTTCTGCTTTCAGCTTTCTTCACTGGCCAATTCTTTATGGGGCAGAGTTGGGATAATGGCAGGTCAGTAGCCACCCAGGCTTGGCGGAACGAACAAGCTATCGCGAAACTCTAATGTTTCAAGGAGTTTCGGCTCTAGTAGGGTTGCATCATTATGCCTCAGTAAATCAAACCTGGAAACCAAGCCACGGTTGGCTTCGACTGTGGAAACCAGCAGGTTGGCCCCACGGAGTGTGTCTGAAGCGGAAACCCTGGTCCCTGCCGTGCTTTGCTCACCGAAGGCGTAAAAGCTTGAAGTCAGGTAATACTCGGTTGCCATGTCCATGTCGCTCATGGAAGGGAAGCCATTGAGGGCTGAGCCGGTGCTGAAGGTGACCACATTACTACTACCCACCAATGCGCCGACCAGTATGTTTTGAAACCCACCTTGGGGGCCATTCACCCAGCCTGTCGCAACGCTGATACCACCGAGATAGGACTGGCTGAAGGCGTAAAAACTGGCGGTGTTTGTCAACATTCCAAGAGGTGTGGCACTGACCATGCCAGTCATGTCTGAATTGCCCATGGATGCCATTAACGAGTAGTTAAAAACGGCCACATTGGGTGGCGCACCATAACCCGCGCCTACCACTATTGAAATTCGGCCTGAACTATCAACCAGTCCAGTTGCCACACTCAGGCTGCCTTGATAGCCCTCAAATGGCATGAAGCTGGCAATGGACATGGGTAGTAGCAAACTGGATTGAGCCTCTTGCATCAATGCCACCACCCCAATGGTGGCGTTCATGCCTCCCTGCGAGGCCAACACCACATTGCTTCTGGGTGTGCCATCTATGGCGCCCACTGATACCGCAACTCCCCCTGAGAAGCCTTCAGCAATGAAGCTGGCAATCAATCTGGCAAAAGGCGTGTCGGTATTGAGCGAAGCGCCAGAATAAACCTTCACATGCGGCAAGCCTGACAGAGGCGAGACCGCCAAATCGGCAATGGAGTCTCCATCCACATCACCCAGCGCCACGGAAAGCTGGCCTTTATAACCGGGGAACGGTACCAAGCTGGCGAGGAAAGAGGCATCGGTATCGTCGCGCACTTCCACTTTGGCGTCTTGGTTGGAGTTTCCAGACACTCCGGCGGCGTTGAATTGTTTTTCGGTCAAAATGTCAACCAATTGCATCATGCCACTGTCTTCGTGATTGAGGCGATGGCAATGTTGGACAAAGGCTCCCGTGTAATCATTGTATTGGGAGCGTATTTTAACGATGCCGGGTGCCACCAGATTGCCATTTGTATCGAATTTGGCCGCGGGCACATTGACCACATCTTGGTACCAATTCTGGACACCATGACTATTGGCGGAATTATTGGGATCGACCACTTCCATCACCTGGAATGAATTCACATGCACATGCATGGGGTGCTGATCCCTGGTTATGTTGGTGAAGACCCATTCCTCGACCGAATTCAAACGAAGCTGAACCGTGGGAGCATATGGGTAGGCATTGCCATTGATTGTGAACACAAAAGCGGAGGGGTCGTCTGGATTTAGATTGCCTTGATTCAGCACGATATCGCGCACATAGTCTGGTTCGATATTACTGAGGTCATGGAATTGATTTTGGGACCCCAGGGGTTCTCCGGGAACAAACAAGACCGGTGCTACCACCGAGGTTGTGGAAGTGACCCGTAGCAGTTGTTGGGCTGGAAAATAATTGAAGCCGTTGAAGTAACTAATGCTTGCCGGATCAAGGTAGGCAGTACCTTGGGCTGTGACAACTTGCTTGCCCTGACCACCCGTGGCGGGCACGACAATTCCTACGGAAGAACCGGGGAATTCAACCCGTGAATTGAAATTGGGATCTGGTGGCATTTCCAGCACAAGATCACCTGTAAGAGGCACGGTCACCGCAATGGTGTAGCGCGCTGCTGGAGGTATAACGAGTTGGGTGCCGTTTTCCAGCGGTGCCAGAGCGGCGTTGTCGTAGGCAATGCCATCTTGGCCCAAAACAATAATTTGTGGATGGGAACCATCGGCGGTGTTGGTCAACCGTAGGCGGGCATACGCCAAATCACTGTTATTGACTATTGACCAAATTTCAGTTTGACCTTTGGGAGCCGACAGGGTTGGCTGGAACTGACCATTGACTGTGAACTGGGTTGATCTGACCGACTCGGGCAGCGCTGTATTGGCCTGAATGGCATATGGTTGTCCATTCAAAGTGCCATCGAAGGAAAAGAGGTTGTTGGGCACATAACCCGATGCTCCACCCACATTGACATATTGGGTGCCAACGGGACCATCTGTGATATTCCATGGCTGGCCGTTGGCTGAAACCAAGGTGGACAAACCATCTGCCCGGCCGAAAACATCGTTATACTGGATAGCTATTATGCGTGAAGGCAACTGATTTTGGCTCACCTTTGGTATGCCCCCATCGGGCTGGCCAATGACCAGCATTCCCGACAGGCCCAGATAGGTTTCTTCCTTCGTTAGCCCGTGAAAATGGTTGTGGTACCAATAGAGCCCCTCGGGCTGATTGGTGGGAATTTGATAGGTGTAGGTATTTGCAGAACCGGGCTGGATGTTAAGGAGAACATTATCTGAATTGCCCCCGGGGGAAATGTGCAAACCGTGGGTGTGGTTATTGGCATTGGCCGAAGTGAGCACATTGCCGTCCATGTCTGTCAAATCAGGAATGGTGAGATTGGACATTTCGTTGACATAGTGGAGGATCAGTGTTTGGCCGGGGTTCACATGCAGAGTTGGGCCGGGGTAAAGGCCAGATCCGGCGGATGCGCCGTTACTGATTCCGTGATCGAGTTTGTAACTGTAGGTCAAGGCGTTGGAGACCGGGGAAGACACTGTGTCGAGCTGAATCGTGCCCTGTTTGGCGGTGAGGGTGACTTCGAGAATGCCATCTTGAGGAAAAAGACCCACAGGTTCTGCAAAAGTCGCAGGGGTTAGCCTTTGCTCGAGTTGCAATAAAGAGGGCTGAAAGCGATTGTTTTTTTTGGCGAATTTAGCGCTTTTATTGTGCATGGTTTCACCCTAGTGAAGAACGCAATCCAAAAAGAGGCCCCATGCAGCCTATTTTACCAAGGCGCCACGGAAAAACTTGTATCTATTTTGAATATTTATCGACAGTTGGTCGGGCTTGGGGATGCTTGCGACTGCAATGAAACTGCCAAAGCAATGAAGTTGCCCTTGGAAAATCGGCATTACCCAGAGAATGGACTTTGCCAATGGATGGTGGGCAGTCACAGGAAGCTGGAAAATTGGATTTGGAGGGAGGTCCAAAATGGGTCAACCGAGGAGAAGCTATTCTGAAGATTACAGGCCTGCGACCATCAGGTTGATTACGGAAAAGAGTGGAAGTGCTAATGTAGCTGTTTTCGCTATTGAGCAATGTGGTTGAGCTTGAAATTTGTGGCTAATTTGCATGTGAAATGACCATGCGAAATAAAGAATTAACTGAATCTATGAAGCCTACTTCTTATTCATGTCGAGGCGTTTTTTGTAGCGTTCGCGGTCGGCAGCTTCATCTTTGCCGCTTACTGGGATTGCGGTTTCGTAGAATATCCCTTCATTCAAACCCATGTTAGCCAATTGGCGACGGTTTTTTGGCGTTTGAACATGAGCATTTCGAATTTGGCGCATCGCAGGTACCAACTGTTTGTCGGCCTGATCGCCTGTAAGTTCTTGCACCACTTTTCCACCTGAACCAAAAACATCTGGCTCGATGAAAAAAATTCCCTCGTTGATCGTTTGGCCTGTTAGTTTTGGAATTTCCTTGAGCGAGTTGGCGACAGCGTAGGTAAAGTAACCTGAAAAGTCTTTATTCCATGCCAGTTCAGCCACTGCCCCTTCCCATTTTTTCTTTAGCAAGTTGTCTTTGGCCACAATAACGACCAGAGGCTGCAGGTCTCCAGCGGCGACAGCCAGACCGACTTTCGCATTGAGCGTGATTGGCAAGGCTGGGACGCTATCGGTCTTTTTTTGTGGGTATTTGGCAGCTATTGCATCCATTCCCTTGGCCATGTCATCGGCATTGCTGAACAGGTCGCGAGGCCCACGGCCTGGGCCTCTGCCCCGCACCTCACGGACTCCATCTGGAGAAAGAATCGCAAATGCCGTGTTTGCTGGTTCGCCATTGACCAATTTTGCCACGAACGCTTTCTCGGACTCACTTTCATACGAGGTGAGGCGTATACAGACGAATTTTTGAGCCGCAATAATCACTGATTTTTGGGACAGGAAACTCCTGTCCATGGTCACTTTGCCTGGTCACCACATTCCGGAAACACCCGAGCAATGGGGAGCCGCGCTGACAAAGAGGATTGGTTTAGCAGTACGCTTGGCCTCTGCCAAACCCCGATCGAGTGTGGCGTACCACTGAATGGCCGGTTCATTTGTGGGCGCATCTTTTTGGCTTGGTTGGGAATTCGCTGCAAACGCAATGACAAGACCCAGGACACAAGCTGATATTGAGTGAAACTGCGAACTTCGCATCACGCATCTCCCACCACTATTGGCAAATATTTTTCATTGAATTTTGACGAATTACATACATATCTTTTTATTTATCGCTTTTTGCGAATACCGCCTGCGCTTCAGGTAAAATTAATATTGGATGATTTCAGCTGGCCGAAATGTTTTGCCAATTTATCACGACCAGTTTGCTTTTATGATTAGCTTGAGGCTGGCCTAGCACTGTTTATGTGTAGTTGATGGCAGGGCGGAAGATGCCCCTGCCATCAACTTGGTGAATTGCTTGAGAGGTGTTTTGGGTTAGGCGTAGGCTTTGCGTAACAGGTTGAGGCTTTTGGGGATGGCGGTTGCCGGATTTTCTTTGCCTTCCATTTCCAAGGAAATCCAGCCGCGGTAGTTGGCAGCGCGCAGGATGGAGGCGACACGGGCGTGATCGGTCTCGAGGGTATACCATTCGCCGCCACCATTGTAGGTTTTTGCCTGAACCAAAACGGCCTCGGGGGCTAGGGCCTTCATTTGGTCGTAGGCGTCCTCGAGGAAATTGCCGGTGTCCATGGTGGCTCGTAACCACGGGGATTTGATCGATTGAATGACACGCAGAACGCCAGCGGCTTCGCGGCCGAGGCCCCAGTGATTTTCCAGGCCCATTACCACGCCTAACTTTTCCGCTGTGGGGACCAGACTTTCGAAACACTCTTTGACCCAGGCGAAACCCTCGTCGAGGGTATGGCCTTCAAGGATAGGCTCGCGGCCCTTGTTGGCCATGAGGTCATCAAAACTCTTGATGGTGCCCCATCGGCCGGTGTTGACGCGGATGGTGGGGATGCCCAGCTCGTGGGCGAGGCGGAGGCATTCGGTCGTGTGGGCGATATTCTTCTTGCGCAACTCGGGATCCGGCGAGACAAAGCTCTGGTGGGTGGAGAAACCCATCAATGGGATGCCCACGGAGAAGGCGTGCTGCTTGATCTCGTTGAGCAGGGCCCCGTTGACCTTGCGGCCGCGGGCCTCGGCGTCTTTTTCCATGTGGACATGGAGAATCTCGACGCCGTCGAAGCCCATGAGGGCAGCCTGCTCGATGCAATCGAAAATGGGGACCGGCTTTCCCTTGAAATGCCAGAAGGAATACGTGGAGACGCCGATGCGGTAGGGGCGGGTGGCCATACCCGGCGGCAGCGCCCCGCCGGAGGAGGCTTGGATCGGGCGGGTTGCCGCCAAGGCCCCTGAAGCCGCCACACCGGCAAGCCACTGTCTGCGCTGGAACATGGAATAGCCCCCTGAAAAGAAACAACCCCGGGCAGGCGCCCGGGGTTGATGATAGCCGTTTTCATCCCAAACGTTTAGGGCTCGGGCAGGAAGGCCGGGCCTTTGCCAGGAGCTGCAGGCTTGGCTGGCCCAGCGAGTTGCTGCAGGCCCGCATCGTATTGCAGGAGAGCGTTGTAAAAGGCGTTGTAGGCTTGGCGGTCTGCATCGCCGGCGGCGGAGAACTTCAGGCCAGACCTGAACACATTCTCCAACACTTCCCCTACACTGGAGCCACTGAGTTTGTAGTCACCACTGAAGTATTTCTTGGCGTTATCGCCACCCAAGAGGACAACATCTTTCTGTAGGCTGGTTGCGAAGCGATTGGCGCGGATGTAATCATCTGGTCGCAAGTCGCCGACCATGCTGTCGATGTATTTTTGGAGTTTATCGGTCTCGGCTTGGAGCTTGGTGTAGGGCTCGGCTTCCAGGCTGTCTGAGCGCACCATGCGGATGGCTGCGGCAACTTGCTGGTCGAGTTCTTTACGGATTGGCTCAAAATCGCGGGAACGCATGATGACGGGCCAATTGAGCGAGCCGTTGGCCTTGATGACACCTAGACTTGCACTTGCCGAGGTGCTGGTACCATCGCTGACATTGATACGATTGAGAATATCTTGATCGATAAGAATTTGCGGGCCACGCATGCTGCTATCGAGTTGGGTTTTCTTGATTTGATCAGCAATGGCATTGAGGGCGACACCCTCGTAGATGTAGTGGGCGGGGGGGTTGTCTCGGCTCCAGTTGAGAGTCTCTTGACGGGACTGGTCCCTGATGTTTTCGCGGTATTCGCGATTGGCAGTGGCTTCTTGGCTACGGAGGTTCAATTCTTCGATGCGGGTTTTGTCCCAATCGAGACGGGACTTGTAGCGGGCCTGCTCTGCCTGCTGCTGCTCGACACGGGCCTGCTGAATTTGCATTTGGTACTGGCCGTTGGCGTTAGTTACCGATGCCATGCCCTGCATGAAACCACCGTAAGCTCCGGGGAAGTAACCACCGTAGCCCATGCCACCCATGCCGCCCATACCCATGCCGCCGCCGGTCAGGCCGTAGGTGCCGCCACCGAATTGAGCCGAGACAGACCCGGCAACCAGCGCTAGCAGGCCGATAGTGAACAGATTGCGTATGCCCCTGAGCATTTCAGACCCCTCCACAAACAAAATAGGGTTATTACCCCATTATCTTAAGCGAATTCGGGAAACTGCCGTGCCGCCCTGACCAACCACTGGATTTATCAGGGTTTTTTGGGCGCTGGCAACTTGGGAGCCACTGGAGCCACCGGAAGTTTTTTCAGTTCGGTCAAACGGGTTTCCCACAGTTTGATGGCGGCGTTGCGAGCCTCATCTGAACCGGTGGGATTGAAGCCAAAGCGCATGCCTTCTGGAACCATGTGGTTGAGGTACCACGAGGCCAAGGCACGGATGGCGGCCTTCTCGTTTGACAGCATCTTGAGCAGATACTTGTAGGTGCCTGGCTGGACCTTTTGCTCATCGCTGAAACCAAAGAACAGGTCAATGAGTGCAATGGCTTGGGGCTCGCTGAATGGCTTACCAACCAAACCATTGGTTTTGGCGACCATCTCGGGTGAGCCTTTGATGAGCGCTTCGTAAAATTTGCGATCGCGCCCGGGACCGCTACCCAGCCAATGGCGAATGGCAACGATTGCCTCGTCTGTGACATCAGGATTTTTGGATAGGGCAACGGTGAGGAAAACCCTGCCGATGTCATCGACTGCACTAGCAAGATAGACTGCGACAATACGCTTGGTGTTGTCATCGCTGGAAGCGTAGGCATCGATTACTGCTTCGAGGTCGCCCTTATCTGCAAGCTTTGCCTCGAGATCATTAATCAGTGCCTGTTTTTTGATAACCGCAGGATCTTTGGGGTCTTCAAAGACCCAAGCTGGGGCCTTTTCGAGGTAGGTTGGAACGGGTTCGTGACCCAAGGAGCCATCGATGGTGAGCATGGCGCGGCCTGGGGCCTCGTGCATGCGCAAAAAGCTATCGTGATCGGAGAAATTGACTTCACCCTTGATTACCACCAAGGCCCCACGGCCAATTGGCCTGGCAGCAGTTTCAGGGGTGGCGTTAGGGTCGAACCGGGTTCCGGGCATGAAGCGGCCATAGGATTCGATGGTGCAACGGGAGCCCGGGTTAACCAGCTCGATGTCGTGGGAGTTACCGGCTGGTGAGATAACGCGAACCTTGGCAGAGCCGGAGGCTTTTTTGTTTTCGAGGTCGATTCGGCCGGGCTCGATGGTGAATTCAAAATCGATGTCGGGCTTGGAGGGTTTCAACACCTTGAGGCCGGAGGTGGCGACGGGCATGGGATCGTTGCCACTGAGATCGGCCAATAGTTCGACCTCGACCCCATTGGAGATGAGGACGGCACCACCAGCGGAGACAACCCGAGTGCCTGGATTGATGGATGCGCCTTTATCGGCAACGGTGAATTTGCCACCCTCGCTGACCAAGGCCGAGCCCTTGGCGCTGTAGAGGGTCACACCTGCTGCAGCTGCATTTGAGGCCTTGCTTTCAGATGGAGCGGTTGCGGTGATAGCCGGCACCGGCACCGCGGCTTTGTCTTTACCCTTGCCTTCAGGAACCTTGCGCTGGCCGCAACCGGCCATGGCCACGCAGGATCCCAAGGTGAATACCACAGGCCAGCCCTTCATCCGGAACATGCTGCGCATCTCCTGGAGCAGATTAGGGCAGCGGAAGTAATCCGACGCCCTTTCGCAAAACCCTAGATAACGAATCTTAAAAACCTCCGGGGCACGCATGGCCCCGGAACCAAGTTATTTTGCATCGACCACAACGAGCTTGAGGACGACCGGTTGGCTTGTTTTGTTATTTGCCAGATCGGTGGCCTTGATCTCGATGGAGAAGGTGCCAACCTTGTTCAGAGGAATTTGGAATTCTCCCTGCAACAGCTGGGTGGTTGGAGGCACCTTGTTGGGGTTGGCTGCATTGATGGCGATGTTAGGCTTGTCGGTGATAATGGCACCCTTGTCGTCCTTAACGACCAGCTCAATCTTCATGTTGGGGTGATTGGTGCTGGCCTCACGGGTGAAGCCAACCACAGCAAAACCAACATAAGCGGGCTGGCCAATGGAATAGACCATTGATCCGGCTCGTAGGGCTTGGTCGGCAAAGAGACCTGCTTTGACCACTGCAAAAGCGGGTTCAAGCAAAGTCACTTCTTTCTCTGTGCTGGCAACACCCTTGCCAACGACATCGGTGGCAGTGACCTTCACCTTGTAGGTTCCGGCTGGGGTTTTATTGCCGACATCAATACGGGCATGGAGGTGGAGTTTTCCACCTTTAAACAGGTCGAGTGCTGGTGCCTCGCCGCTGTCTTGTTTGAATTCGAGTTTGCCGTCCTTACCGAAAACCTCGGTGGACAATTTTACTTTTGCGACGCTGTTTGCGTCGGTCTGAAAACCTGACAGCTCAAAGCTGAGATAAACCTCATCTCCTGGAAACACTTGGGCGCTGGCGCGATCTGGGCCAGGAGCACCGTATGTTAAGCGGGAGTTGTCGATTTTCAGGGGTGATTGATTGATGGCCACGAAGGCCAAGAGGCCAGCGACTGCCGCAGGGCTCAAGAACATACTCCAACCTCCAAGGCAAAAGGGCTGGCCGTATCCCGGGCACCCAAGGTAGGCCCGGCGGAATAACGGCAAGCTGAAGTACCGACACAAGCTCTGAACACCACTCTAAGTTATTACAACGCTTGTGCCTAGGTAAAGATGTTGCTGCGAAATGGGGAAATTTTAAAATGCTGAATAAAAAACCAAAAACGGCAACCCAATTTGAATAACCGGCAAGGAAGGCGATTGCTTTAAATATATTGGAATATTCAAAGCAATCTATCGCAAGCTTGGGCGCCGGCCTAGGAATTTGATTTAGCTATGCAAAATCCGGGTTCCAGTTGGCTGGAACCCGGATCGAAGAGGGGATTGTCGATATTATTTAGTAGCGGAACTCGGCGCCCACACCAACACCTTGAACCCAGTAATCCTGGCTTTGTTTCAGAAAAGCGGGGTGGGTGCCTGTGGGGGAAGACTGTGGGCTGAAGCCCACATTGGGGTTAGTCACTTTGTCAAAGTTGTTGCCTGAGAGGGCGACGCTTGACAGATATAAAATATTATAGCTAAAGCTTAGATTGAAGTGGTCTGTCAGGTTGTATGCCAGTTTGGCGCCAAACTCCGGTAACACGGCGAAGCGTGTGAAGTTGTAGGCGCCAATATTGGATGGCTGGCTGAACACAAAGCCCGGGCCGCCGAATTGGCCGCCTGCATTGGGGTTATTGGTGAGATTGGCCCCCGAGATGTTCACCCGTTGCTGACTACCGCCCAAGGCGATTTTGACCGTGGATTCGAGGTTGAAGCGACCCCATTGCTCGCGGATGCGACCACCGAATTGCCAGCCCCAGAAATTATTGGTGCAGGCGATGGAATCGTAGCCGAGCTGGGGAACCACAAGACCATTGACATCGTTTTGGGTGGTTTGGCCCAAGGTTGTGGCATCGACCACCTGCAACCAGCGTACACCAGTGAGGATATCAACGGAGATGCAATTGTCGCGGTTGATGTTCTTGATGATGTTGATGTCGTCGCCATAAACCTGATGCCTGCTGTTGACTGTGATTTCGGTGGACAGGGGTGGCAACGGGAACGGCGTGGTGTCGAGCATTTTATTCAGCAGGGAGTTTTGGCCACCACTTGCGACATCGAAAAAGGGGATCGTGACGATGTAGGGGGTGCTGGAGTTGGAGACAAAGCTTTGGTTCCAACTGCGTTCTTCCAAGACGAAAACGGTATTTTCGATGCCATAGGTGCCTTCGTCGTCGAGCCAAATTCCCATATTGGATCGCAATCCACGGAATGTGCCCCATGTGACATCGTTGGGAAAGGACTGAATGACGGTGTTTGGCTGACCGATGACGCCCGGGGCAGCATCGGACAGGCTGCCACTGGTGACCAGAGGCACCGGGTACTTGCTTGGCTTGGTGAACCACCAGAGGGCCTCGGCGTTGATCCAGGCGTTGGGGCCTTGTTCAACGATGCCCATAGGCATGGCTCCAGGCGGATAGCCTGGGGGCGGATCGTTAGAGATGTCTGGTGGGACAACCAGCCTGCGTGCTGGCAATTCCAGTTCGGTTAGAGGCGAAGGGTTCCCCGGTTGGGGTTGAAACGCCGGCTGGGCCAACACTGGGAAGGCGCAGCATGCCCAGGCGAAAAACAACGCCAGGCGACCTGATGGCATGGACCGACCTCCCACTTGGGCAACACGGGGCGGATTAGCTTCTTCTTTTTGAAGGAAGGGGAAAGAGTCCCGATTCCTGAACAAAAGGAAGAACATTCCGCATGCTTCGGAAGTATCGGCTAGGACAGTCAGACAACTTGTGCCGGATTGGCGGGGTGGTGGGATTTTGGGGTTTTGGAGGCTAGCAAACAAGGAGATATGGGAAGCCTGGGCAATTTAATGCCGCAGCTTTGAATGGTTAGCCGTCTCTTTCTGTGGATGGAGAGGCGGCTGGGTTTGGTGATTTGGTTGTTCAGGCGGCGAGATTGGCGCGGCGGATATCGATTTTTTCGCGGTCGAGCCATGGGGCCAAGGGGCGGCGGCCGGCGATGAGGGCTGCCAAACCATAGCGCATTTTGCGACTAAACTTCATGGGTTGGTGGGCGCAATCGTAGAGGGCCTCGCGGTAGAGGCCTTCGGTGGTTGGGCAAATTCTGGGTGGGGCCCCCGCTTTGTAGGCCAGAGCCCAGACATTGGCCATGCGTCGTTCTGGGCCATGCCAGCCGACGATCGCCTCGGAATAGGCTCCCTGCAAGAGGGACTCGAGGGCCTCGGGGGTGAAGCGCCAGTAGTCGGATGGGTAGGCGTGGACATGGAAGTGGAAGGGGCAGGAAACAAGGAACGCGCCACCGGGCTTGAGAACGCGGGCGACTTCGGCAAAGCCGAGCCAGAACCTTTTGACATGCTCGAAGGTGCTGAGAGCCAAAACGGTGCCGAAAGTGTGGTCGGCAAATGGAAGTCGCTCGACATCGGCCACTTGATCGACACCTTTTCCGGGCCTGAAATCGATACCCAGGTAGTCTTTATTATTGAAAATGCTTCGCAGGTTGATCATGTCTTCGCCATCGACCTGCAAGGAGCCCACTTCGAGTATGGGTTCTGGCAGGTGGAAAACCTCTCGGGTGGCTTGAACTACGCCGCGCAGCAACTGATTCATGGACAACCTTTCGTGGGCATGTTTGATTGGGAGATTTGGCTATTCCAAATTGAAGTCGAAGGCCGGGTTTCCGCCGGCCTTGACCTCGCAGTTTAGGCCCGAGCTTTCGGGATGGTGGTATTTGTAGGGCCAGCCCATGGGGCTTGCGGAGCCTGGTGGTGCAACGGTGATGGCATACCAGCCTGGGATTAACCCGGGTTGTCCATCGGTTTGTATTTCATAATGGCCTTGGTAGTCCATGAGTGCCATGCCGAGGTTGCCGGAGTGGCCTTTGCGATAATCGGGTGCAAAGACAATGGTGCCGCCGGCTACCGGGTTTCCGCGCCAAGTAACTCGCCCTGCAACAGCGACCGGTTTGGCTGGTACGCCACTAGGCCAGACCAAGAAGGCGATTGCGGCGATGACCACAGCGGAACCCAAGGCCACGGGTACCCAAGGCACCGTGGACTGGCGCGGCTCGTTTTGCAAATGAGGCGCCAAGGGGGACATGCCCACCTCCGCTGATTCCATGGATTGCGACCTGAGAAAAGTGTAAGCCACGGCCGAATAGCGCCGCAATGCGGGGTTGTGGATCACGGTGAGCTGCAAGTTGGTTGGAAAAAACTGGAATTTTTTGAAAATGTGGGCAAAAAGGCGGGAAAAGCCTGCAAAAACGCAAACTTCTTGAGCTTGACCGGGCGAACAAGCGGGGGTATCAGCCCACCCAATTGCCGGCAGGTCAGGTCTTGCTGAATCCCCTTTGGGGAGAGGGCAGGCTTGGCGGACCCGGAAATCGGTCACACAGTTTTTTAAGGGTGTTTTGAGTTTTATCAATGCGTTTTAGTGCCTTGACCTGCCGGGAAGCTGGTTTGAGGCTGCAAGAAAGGGGATTGATCCGATGCGATGGATTGCTTTTAGTCTGGTGGCAATGGTTCTTGGCGGTTTGGGCTGGATGGGTGGCGACATAGTTGCCCAGACCGGTGCGGCCAGGCCGGCAGGCACGGGTAGCCGTGTGGCCCTGATCAACTTGAGCCATGTGCTCAAGAATTATCAAAAAGCGGTCTCCTTCAACAATGAGATGAAGGACTTGATTAGCCCGCTGACTCAGAAGCAAAAGGGCAAGGCTGCTCAATATGAAGCCCTGATGAAAGAAGCCCAGTCGAAGCCTGACCAGCGGGAAGCTTATGAGAAGCAGATTCGCAATTTGAAGCGTGAGCTTGAAGACGGGGCCAACGAGGCTCAGGTGAACATCAGCAAGAAGCAAGACGACATGCTGATTGTGCTGTTCAAAGAGATTCAGGAAGCTTGCCAGCGCGTGGCCATGGCTCAAGGATATGACTTGGTTTTGCATTACAACGATGCCACAACCAGCCAAGAGTATTGGAGCGCGATGAATATCGCCCGCAAGTTGCAGGCTGGCGCGTGCATGCCCTTGCACTACGGGCCTGGGGTTGAAATCACGAATGAAGTGGTGAATGCGTTGAACTCGGCGTTCACCCGAACCGCCCCTGGGGCCGCCACTGGCGGTGCACCTGCAGCGGCTCCTGGTGTGACCACGGGTGGCGCGGGTGCCCCTCGCCCCTAATTTGGTTTTCAACCGACCGCCTGACCCGCATTGATGGGGACAGGCGGTTCCTGTTCCAATATGTTTTGTCCGCGCCAGCTTTGGCTGGCTGATTATGCACAGGAGAGCATCGTGCAAATCCTTGGCCATCGCCCGCAACGCACTCTTCGCCGTCCGGTGGAGATTTCGGGAATAGGTTTCCTTTCTGGTGATCTGGTCAGCATGCGGCTGTTACCGGGCGAGGAAGACTCGGGCATTGTTTTTCGCAGGGTTGATCTGCCTGGATTGCCTGAAATTCCAGCGGGTGTGCGGCATGTGACCGGCACCGCCCGCCGCACCACTCTTGGCCATTCCCCTTGCGATGTGGGTTTGGTTGAGCATGTGTTGAGCGCCTTGGGTGGCATGAAGGTGGACAATTGCGTCATTGAGGTGGATGCGGCTGAAGCGCCTGGTGTGGACGGTTCGGCCGGGCCATTTGTGGAAGCCATTTTTGAAGCCGGGATCGTCACCCAGAAGGCGACCCGCCCGGTGATGGGTGTGGAGCGAATGACCTGCGTGCGCGCAGGGAATGCCACGGTGACCCTGCACCCCACCAAAAGCACGACTCTGACTTTGAGTTATTTGCTGGATTATGGGTCTTTGTCACCCATCTCCAGGCAGATGCACACAATGGACTTGTCGCCCGAGAATTACCGGGCCCAATTGGCTTGGTGCCGTACCTTCCTTTTGCGTGAGGAGGCGGACGCGCTGCTTCAGCAAGGTTTGGGGTCGAAAACCACACTGAATGACTTGTTGGTTTTCTCGCGGCTTGGTGTTGAGGGTAACCGGCTGCGCTTTGGCAACGAGCCTGCCCGGCACAAGATGCTGGATCTGATTGGTGATCTGAACCTGTTGGGTTTTGACATAGCGGGGCATCTGGTGGGTTGCCGCTCGGGGCATCCGCTGAATGTGGAACTTGCCCGCCAGGTGCTACGCCAACAGGCGGAGTCAGCCTTGGACCCCCCGAGAATACTGCCGTTGCAGCGGCTGAGGCGGGCGGCTTAGAGTTCGAGCCCGAACTTTTATAGATTTATTAGAAACGCGGGAGCCCAACCTCGTGCACAAGCAGTTAAAAAACTCGGGTGAACCCCTTCGCCTAGGAATTGTGGGTGTGGGTCATTTGGGTAAGGAACATGCTCGCATCGCTTCGGGGCTTTCCGGGGTGAAGTTGGTGGGTGTGGCTGATCCCAACCGGGCGCAGGCGGAAGCGGTTGCCGCCAAATGCAACTGCGAGGGATTTGAGAATCCAAGCGAGCTGATGGATCTGGTGGATGCGGTGGTGGTGGTGACGCCGACCCGTTTTCACCATGCTGTGGCCATGGAATCTTTGAAGCGTGGGCTACCCACGTTGGTGGAGAAGCCAATTACCCCGACAGCCCGCGAGGCGCGGGAGTTAGAGCAAGCTGCTGAATTGGCGGGTGTGTGTTTGCAGGTTGGCCATATTGAGCGGTTCAACCCAGCGTATGAGGCAGCGCGGCAAACTTCGCTGGTGCCGCGTTACATTCGGGCAGAACGAGCGGGCAAATTCACCGGGCGCTCGCTGGATGTGGGCGTGGTGTTGGATTTGATGATCCACGATTTGGACTTGGTGTTGGATTGGGACCCGAGCGAGGTTGTCTCGGTTGAAGCTTTTGGGGCGGCGATCTTGGGCGGCCATGAAGATATCGCCCAGGCGCGACTGCGTTTTCAGAGCGGATTAATCGCAGACATTTCCTCGTGCCGGATGAGCCCTATTCCTGCTCGGCAGATGGTGGCGATGGGTAGCGAGGGCGTGGTGAAAATTGATTTTGCCGGGAAGAAGGTAGAATTGATTCAGCCTTCGCAGGCGCTGGCAAGCGGCATGATTGATGCGACGCGAATGACGCCGCTAGCGCTGCAGGCGCTGCAGCAGGAGATGGCGGGGCACCTTGAGCAGACTGACAAGACTTGCGAATCGCAGCATGACCAACTGACCCGAGAATTGATGGATTTTGCGCAGGCAGCGCGCACGGGTAAAAGCCCACGGGTGACGGGGACAGACGGACGGCGCGTGGTGGAACTGGCGGAGCGGATTCTTGAGGCTATGGCGGCGCACCGGTGGACAGGACGGGTGGATGGGCCGCATGGAATCAAGGGATTGCCGGCACCGAGGGGACCGCTGGTGGCGAGCGCGCGGCGGGTGGCGGCCTGAGGCTGAAGAAAACCAGAACAATGTAACCGCCCGCCTGAGAAGGTTGGGCGGTTTTTTATTCGGGAGCGGGCAGATTTTCGACCCGTATTAGCCTATAATTAGATAACTATTAAGCCAAACAAGGTTAGCTTGGCTGGGCCCGATCAGGGAGTTGCGTCTTCCAAGGGCAGGACGAGCCGGGCGCCGTGGCGGTTCCAGCGAACATGTTCGGGCAGCTTGAGCCTGTAGGCGGAGCGACGGGGGCTCCAATTATCGTTCCAGGGTCCGCCGCGGAGGATGCGATGGATTCCCTGATCGGGCCCGGCAGGATCTTTGAGAGTGCTTGTGGGGTATTCGGCGTACCAGTCGGAGCACCATTCCCAGACATTGCCCATCATGTCGTATAAGCCAAAGGCATTGGGGGGATAAGAGCCAACCGGTTTGTGGTTACCGTCGACAAACATACCTTGGCTATCGCGCATTACAGGGCCTTTATATGATGGCGTGCTGGTTCCTGCCCGGCAGGCGTATTCCCATTGGGCCTCGGTGGGAAGACGGAGTTTGAGGCCGGCATTTTTTTGAACTTTGGCGCAAAATTCAAGCACATCAACAACGGAGACCTGATCGACTGGCAAATTGCCGGTATCTTCCATCAATTTCTCGGAATTACTATGGGAGGGATTGACTCCCATGACGGCTTTCCATTGGTCTTGAGTGATCTCGAATTTGGCCATATAGAAACCTTGGGTTATTTCTACGGTGTGCAAAATCTCGTTTTCGTTGCGAAAGGGATCGTCGTTGGGCGAGCCCATTTGAAAAGTTCCGGGGGGGATAAGGCGGAAGGCCATTTTCACCCCTGGAGCAATTTCCCGCTCCAATTCGACAGGCTTAGCTTTTTTTTCCGCGAAGTCGGCCTGAAGGGCGGCGGCCACGGCGGACTCGGCTTCGGCGGTGGCTCTTTGCTGGCGGTCCAGTTCCACCCTGGAGAGTATGCGGCGCTCGGCCTCGAGCCTTTCCATCTCTTCGGATTGACGGAGGTTAAAATCGCGACGGCGCCCCCCTTCGGCCTCAGTTTGCACGCGGGCTTCGAGTTCGCGATTTCTGGCCATGAGAGAGTTTGCCAAATACAAGGCGTAGCAGGAAACGCCCACGGAACAAGCCAGGGCAACCATTGCAAAGATGAAGGACTGGCTGTTTTGCTTCATGGAACTGTTGGGCATTTAGGCTGGCTAGAACTAACGAGTTATCCTTCTGTTTTAGTAACAAGTGGTATCTTTGTCACCCATAACTGGTCAATTATCTTGTAAAGCCGCTTTGCTGACCACCTTTGCCATGTCTGGTTGGGTGTGAATTATAGCCTTTGAATTGACCGAACCGACAGCTTTGAGGATGGCATCGGCAGGGAGGTCTAGCCCTTGGCTATCGACGGCACCTGAAATGGCAACGCGTTCTAAACCTAGCATGGCAATGAGATGGGGAATATCGCCTACATCGAGCAAGAGCCTTGGGGCAAACAGGCCCAGTCGCTGATTGGTGAAGGGCCGGTCTGAAAGCAGGCTGAGCGGCATCTGGTAGGTGGCAACCTTGCTGATGCGGGGAGAATTGGCAGCAGCGGTGAGGGCCACCACACCCATGGAGCCAATGCCCACCACCCTGACCCGGCCGATGCGGCCGGCGGCACCACTTTGCACGATTTCTTCGGCGAGGGTTCGGACATCGGTCGTCCATTGTCCGAGCATGGGTTTGCCTAACCAGAGAGCCCATTCGGCACTGTTGTGATCGGGCGCTGGGCCGATGGCATCTGCTGGGCGGGCCTGTGCGCGCAGGTTGGCTGTGACCACGGTTGCGCCGGCCAATCCGAGTTCACGAAAAATGGGGTGTTTTTGTGCTGCATCCTTGCCATCTGGGTGCAACAGGAGCACCGCGGTGCCGGCGCCGTTGGAGCTGCGGATGGAGGCCTGCAGTTTTAGCCCGGGCTCTGGTTGCCAGTCCAGCGTTTTGCCATCTTCGGAAAGGTGGCCGGTCTCGTGAACTTCGGGTTGGGCTGGAATTGCCAGCAGTTTGTCGAGGGCGATGGTTTTGGCAAGTTGCCATGAGGAATTGACCTCTATAGGGAGCGGGTTTTTGTCTAGGGCCTCGCGGCCGAGGCGCTGGGCCAATTGAGGGACGGTGATCCAGCCCTCGGGCTTGGCGGCCTCTGGGAAGCAGCGCAGTTCTTCGGGGGGGAATGGTTTGTATTCTGCTTCTGGATAAGGTGACCCATCGCCCCCGGCTTGGAGGTGCAGGCGCATGAAACCGACCATGGCCTCGCGCATGGGCCTTGAATAATCGTGGCCGGACTCGAAGACCTTGTGCACCAGAGACTTTTCCGCCCCCAATTTGCTGTACACCTTGCGGGCGGACTCGATGGATTTGCGGGCCTCCTCGGGCGAGAACTGGTGGGCATCGCGCGAGGCGCTGATGACCATGAGCGGGCGGGGGGCGACCATGGCAAGAAGGCCGTCTTCCTCGGTGAAACTGAGCGCCCCTGGAACCACTTCGCACATACAGCAGGCGGCCCCCAGGTAGGCTTGGTAGTTACCCACGGAGCAAACGGGCACAGCGGCTTTGACCCGTTTATCCCAAGCGGCAAGGTACATGGTTTGGTTGCCGCCGCCGCTTGCGCCGGTGACTCCCAGATTTTCGGCCTCCACCTCGGGCCGTGATTGCAGGTAGTTAAGAGCTTGGGTGTTTTCAAGCATTTGCGCGCCGCAAAGTGGCAAGCCAACTGGCAGTAGCCCTGCCCCGGTCATGGCACCGTGGTATTCCCCCAGCGGGCGCCCGACGCCTCGTTCGCCTGCCCCCAAGGCATCGACAGCCAATGCCACCAAGCCGGCGCGGGCCAATGCCGCGCAGCGGGCTTGGAGCACAGGGTCTTGTTTGGCCCCCTTCCAGTGGCCATGGACATTGAGGACGGCGGGATATTTGCCTGGTTTTTGGGGAAGGTACAGCAAACCCGGCATGCGAACGCCTAGGAAGGTTTGAAAGGTGACTTTTTCAATACGGAAGCCATCGGCCTGAATGGTGCCCTCGACCTTGGGGGCCAAGTCCGCTGCGAGGGGCGTATCAAGGCCGAGGGCGAAGCGCAGCTTTTCACGGAGGGCTTCGGCGGGGAGAGGGGCAGCCTTGCGCATTTCGGCGGCCTTGGCCCGGATCCAGTCCAGGTAGGGGTCTGGTGATTGGGCGTGGCTAGTCGTGCAGACCAGCAGCAGGGCCAGGAGGGATGCTACAGACAAAGCGCGGCGCATGAGGGACTCCACAAACGGGTACCGAATTTCCCTTAGACGAGCATCCGAAGGGGGTCTAGTCAAACGGATGGCCTAAATAGGACTTAAAGATCTACTTGTCTTGATTTTGG
>CAIWHS010000228.1 GCA_903912515.1 uncultured Planctomycetaceae bacterium | reverse complement strand
TTCAATCAAGGAAATCACACCATGCTCAACCGTCGCCACTTTTGCCAAAACGCAATCGGCTTAACTTGGGCAACTTCGCAAACAAGCCATTTCGCCTTCGGCCAAACAGCCGAGCCAAATCCCGGTTTATCGCTCTGGAATGAAGGCCCTGCAAAAAAAGCAATCCTTGATTTTGTCAGTCGCGTCACCACCGAAGGCTCACAAGACTATGTGTCACCTACAAACAGAATCGCCGTTTTCGACAACGATGGCACCCTGTGGAATGAGCAGCCCATGTATATCCAATTGGCTTTTGCGCTCGACCGCGTCAAGGCCATGGCTGCCACCCAACCTGAATGGAAAAACGCTGAACCATTCCGTTCCGCCCTGGCAGGGGACATGAAAGCACTGGCCGCCAACGGTGAAAAAGGACTGGTCGAGTTGCTCATGGCAACCCACACTGGAAACACTCCCGAACAGTTTGCCCGCATCGTGGAAGAATGGCTGTCAACAGCCAAACACCCCCGCTTTCAACAGCCTTACACGGCGTGTGTCTACATTCCCATGGTCCAACTCCTGGCGTTCCTACGAAAAAACCAATTTAAAACATTCATTGTCTCAGGTGGCGGCGTGGAGTTCGTCCGCGTTTTTTCTGAAAGGGTTTATGGCGTTCCTCCACACCAAGTGGTAGGTACAACTATCAAGACCCGTTACGAAGAACGCCAAGGAATTCCCACCTTGGTCCGCTTGCCAGAAATTGACTTCATCGATGACAAAGCAGGCAAACCAGTGGCAATCCAAAAATTCATTGGCCGCCGCCCCACCATGGCTTTTGGCAACTCAGATGGCGATTTCGAAATGCTTGCCTGGACCATGGCCGGCACCGGTCCCAGATTCGGCATGCTGCTCCACCACACCGATCCAAAGCGCGAGTACGCCTACGACTGTGCCAGCGCCTTTGGCAAATTAGACAAGGCCCTCGAAGAAGCACCCAAGCGTGGCTGGGTCTTGGCCCAAACCGGCACAGATTTCCGCAAAGTCTTTGCGTTTGATTCTCAAAGCTGAGGTACAAAAGTCTTAGAACAACAATTCCAAACGCAAGCCCGGAATGATCACTGTGTCAAACCGCTGCGTACTGGGATTTGCAATTTGCAAGTCAGTAGTCAGACGACTCGAGGGATTGACTACAAAATTGTAAAACAGCTCCACACCACATTCATTCTGTTGTGGCAAAATCGGCGACGCCAACGCCTTGTACCCATCGCTCAAGCCAATGTAGAAGAACCCTGCCCCCATGGTGTCTTGACGCCTGCCCAGCATACTGTGCCCACCAACACCCGCGTTACAGGTATATCCAACCGGATTCGGATTCCCGTCTGAAAGTCCAAACTGGCCAAACACACCCCATGTCCGCGTCGGATCTGTCGAATCAACCCACAAAGACTGGTAAATATTGCTGTAAATACACCACGAACCAGATTCATACGGGAGCTTCTTGTCCACCAACAACAACGGCAACGGTATCGCAAGATAAGCCGATGGGTCAAACGATCGATACTTGCGAGTACTGTAGGTGCCGCCAATGTTTAAAACTCCAGGCTTATCCTGAATTTTGCTACGCCAAATCAAGTCCGGCACTATCGTCACACCCTCAGCAAACAAATCCTGCAAACCAGTCGCCGCCCGCTCCTGTGGGTCAAATACCGTCATTGAAAAAACCGGTGCCCCATCCATTAAAATCGCGCCGCCCACCCCCGCTCCCGAATAGGGCACCGTGCGCGCAACAATCGGATTGAACACCAATGAGGTGTTCATAAATCCACTCAGGCCAGGCCGAGCCATCGGGTCCGCCCCATACATGCCATAACGCACAGGGTACTCGTCCAGCGTGTTCAGCTTACCCATGAAGAGTACAAAATTCTCGCTCAATGCCTGCACAAACTTCAGACCAGTAATGGCGGTGATGCTGGTGTCAGGCTCCGGAAACTGCATCGCAATGTTGCTGGGTGTCAGTAACCCATCAATGCCATTAACCGAAGTGCCAAACCGTGTCTCGGCATGCATATTGACAAAGAAGCCCTGCCACAGGCCAAACTTCCCCCCATCCAGGTTGGCCAGATAATCAATTTTGCCTCCATACTCCCACGCCTGCTCCCGCCCACCCGAGGCCACACCCTGGTAAAACTGGGTACCCAACAGATCCAACGACAAGCCCCGCTCAGCCAGTCGACTACGCCTGCCACCCCAATCCCCCAAAATGTAGCTCCGGGTCCAAAGGTCCCCCTCAAACGGGTTCACCCGCCCAGATAACGGTTCAACCTCTAAAGGGCGCTCTAAATCGGCGCCATCTGCTGGTTTTTCTTGGGCGGGAAGGTTCACAGCTTCCAAGCCTCGGGCCTCAACCACTGAAGTTAAAGGTTGAAAACCGGAAGGCAAAGCCGAAGGACTGGGAGCCTGAGCAAAAACATGGACAAATGCACACAGGCCCAGAACTTGGCTAATCATACGCGTACCTCATCAAAATGCTTTGGTTCACACCAATCAGGCAGTCAAATGCGGAAAAATTGCATTATTTTCTTTTATTTCTTCGACAATTCCCACACAGGGTGTTTGCTTTTGGCCCAAACATGCTTTTCGAAAAAGGACCTTCATGTTGGAGTGGTGCCGGATATGCCGGTTGCGAGGCCTACCTTGACTTGAGGCAATCAAACGACTTTACCCTCGCTCACCATAGTTTTACTCACCTTTGCTCCTCAAAATCGTGGGTACCTGCCTCTATGTCCCTAGCAAACATCCTCCCAAAGCCTGCATCCCCCAAAGAAAATGACCCAAAACCTAAACACCAGCCCTGCGGTCATCTGGGAGTAAACGCAACGCCTTTATTTTAATTACCCATCCTTATAGGGCTTATATTCTTGGAACTCTGTTCACCATCCCAATGCTTGACCACAGATGCCAATACCTTATATTCCCAGAATCCCAATTAGACCCAAACTCACAAGATGCCCCTGCCTCATAAAGCAACTCTCCCTTCCAAAAGGAACCTCACATGCTAGTCACTCTCG
>CAIWHS010000227.1 GCA_903912515.1 uncultured Planctomycetaceae bacterium | reverse complement strand
CTTTGGCGCCTGTGGAGAAGTTTGCGGTTTTGGTGCTGGATGAGAAGCATGGAGCGCTGATTCAGGAGGTGGCTCCCCCGGCGCGCTGATACGAGGTGAAAAGCCGTTTTTTGCTACAAAACTCATTCAACGGGCTTGCTTTTAGAAGTTGGTTGGGTGAGTTTTGTTTTGTTCTTTCGCACGGGTGTTGTTTTAGGTTATAATGAGGGGTTTTGGGCTGTGCCCTAGTAGGTGGACTTGCTTATAAAGCCGTATTTTTGCTTGTGTTTATTGCCTTGTCGTTCATAAGATACCGGTTGGTCTTCGCCATGAATTGCCCGAATGGGAGGTGATTCAGCGCGGGGGCCGGGTTCACCGGGGCCGCGCATGCAGTTCGATCCGAGCAACCCCCTCATTGTCCAGGGCGACCGATCGGTCCTTCTGGAGGTTGATAATCCAAAATATACGCAGGCTCGCGATTCGATCGCGCCGTTTGCCGAACTGGAAAAAAGCCCAGAGCATATCCACACCTATAGGCTGACGCCTTTGTCTTTGTGGAATGCCGCGGCTGCCGGTTTGACTGCCGAGACGATGGTCGAGGCGCTGACCAAGCACAGCAAGTTCCCGGTTCCGGGCAACTTGCTGACTGATTTGCGGGAGATTGTCAACCGGTATGGCCGGTTGAAGCTGGAAAAGGCAACCCCCGAGGAATTGGCAAAGATAACCGAGCTGACGGGTCAGGAGTTTCCCTCCAGCATCCCGGGCATGGCGATGCTGAAGCTTGTCGCGAGCGACAAGGGCTTGCTAGATGAGCTAGGTCGGCAGCCGAAGTTGAAAAAGCTTTTGGGAGAATCGATTAGCGAGGTGGTCCGGTTGGTGGACCCGGCCAACCGAGGAGTGGTGAAGCAGGTATTGGTGGAGCTGGGTTATCCGGCCCAGGATCTTGCAGGCTACACCGATGGTGCGGCGCTGGAGATGGCACTTAGGGAGAACATGCGGGACGGCTTGCCCTTCCATGTGCGTGACTACCAGAAAGACGCGGCGGCGGTATTTTATGCGGGTGGTGATGTAACGGGCGGGTCAGGTGTGATTGTGCTGCCATGCGGGGCGGGCAAGACCGTGGTGGGAATTGTGGCGATGTGTCTGATGAAGCGCAACACGCTTGTGCTGACAACTGGTGTGACGGCGGTGAAGCAGTGGCGGCGGGAGATTTTAGACAAGACCGATCTTACAGAAGAACTGGTGGGCGAGTACACGGGTGAGACCAAGCTGATCAAGCCGGTGACCGTGGCGACCTACCAGATATTGTCGCACCGGGAAGACAAGAGTGGCGACTTCCCGCACTTTGGGTTGTTTGACCAGCGCGACTGGGGCTTGATCATTTATGATGAGGTGCATCTGCTGCCCGCACCTGTTTTTCGCATCACTGCGCAGATTCAGGCCCGAAGGCGGTTGGGGCTGACAGCGACGCTGGTGCGCGAGGACGGGCGCGAGGGGGATGTGTTCAGCCTTGTGGGCCCGAAAAAATATGATGTGCCATGGCGCGAGCTAGAGGGGCGCGGTTTCATTGCTGAGGCTGCGTGTTCTGAAGTGCGTGTGGCGATGGATGCCGAAAGGCGTTTGGAATATGCGGTGGCGGAATGGCGGAGCAAGTTCCGCATCGCCAGCGACAATCCGGCGAAGGACGATGTGGTCGCGGCGTTGCTTGAACGCTTCAAAGAACACCGAGTAATCATCATCGGGCAATATTTGGACCAATTGAGGCGGTTAAGGGAGCGTTTTGAAATTCCGCTTATCACCGGAATTACGCCTACCTCTGAGCGCGAGGAGCTGTACAAGCGGTTTCGGGAGGGTCATGAGAGGCATCTCATTCTTTCGAAGGTGGGCAATTTCGCACTTGACCTGCCTGATGCCAGCGTGCTGATTCAAGTTTCGGGCACTTTTGGTTCGAGGCAGGAAGAGGCGCAGCGGTTGGGGCGGGTCCTGAGACCGAAGGCGGGTGGGGAGTCAGCGCATTTTTACACTTTGGTGAGTCGCGACAGCCGGGAACAGGATTTCGCGCACCACCGTCAGCTCTTCCTTACCGAGCAGGGTTATTCCTACCGGATTGACGATGGCGACGAACTGATCGCCGAGATAAAAGCCGAGGGGCCAGCCCCGGCGCCGGTGTATGAAGATTCACCTGCAGCCAAGGGGGACAAGGCATGAGCGGCGCGAGAATTCCCGTGAAGGTGCACCGGCGGGTGAGCCTGGTGCTGGTAGAGGATGAAACTCTTGCGGAAGAGTTGCTGGCGCGCAAGAAGCTGGCCTCTGATGTGGCGGGAAGGCTGACGCCGACCGCCTTGCTGGTCAGGCCGGGCCGGGTTGAATCGGTTCAGGAGGAGCTGGCTCGAATGGGCCACACGCCCAAACTGGTTGGCATTGCGGAGCCCGAGGCGACAGCGCAAGCATCGAAAGGGCAACGAAGCGGCAACGGAGGCCCTGCTTCCGCATGAGTGATAACACCGCGCCCACTGTGGATGATCTGGTTCTGACCGGGACCATTTTTAGCCGTTACGCCCCGGAATTGTTGGAGCGGGTGGTGGTTTCGTTGGTCAAACCCAGGGGCAGTCTGGAGCCTGACGAGTGGGTAGCGAGGGTTTTGGACCTGCTGGCCGACCCGGTGAAGCTTGCTCGAAGATTGCAGATTTTGGAGAAGTCAGACCCCGCGGCGCGGGCGATGCTTGCCATGGCCGGGCATATGCGGCGCGAGTTTTTTCCTGTATCTGATCTTTTGCAGGCGCATTTGGCGCTGGGATATCGCGATGGATTGGCACCCCTTTTGGCGCTGATGGAAACGGGTCTGGTTTTGCCAGACCTTGTGAACATTCCGGGTCAACCCACTGGGTTGGATGATTTTACCGCTTGGCTCACGCTCAGCCCTGGTCACAGGCTGGTGCTGCATTGCCCGCTGGCGGTGCGCGGGCGGGCGATTCCCCATGATTTGGGCCTTCCTTTGCCCACTGCGAAAGCATGGAGGCTTGATCCGCCGAGGGCGGATGTGGAATACCACACCGCAGCGATGGCGGAGCGTGACCGTGATTTACCGCCTTTACCTTTGGCAGAGGCGGTGCCTTTGTCTGAAGTGGAAGTGAAGGGCGGGGCATCGCTTTCTGATGGATTGGAATTTCCAACCCGATTGGGGGCGCTATGGCAGGGCGCCTCGGAGGGGCCTTTTCGGCGCACCCAAGCGGGTGATTTCTACAAGCGTGATTCAGATCGGTTGACCACAAACATTCATTTATCATCTCCTATATCTGAAAACCAGGCCTGTCCGCCTGACTTTGCGCTGCTGATTGCGGCGATTGGGCGGCAGGAAGGGTTGTTGCGTGCGGAAGAAAATGATTGGGCCATTGGAGATTTTCCCAAGCGGTGGGATCTTGGCACGGGTGAGACTTTGGGCAGCCTGTTTGAATCTTGCCAAGCAGTGAACCGTTGGGGGCCCAAAGAGGGCTGGATGGCGGTTGAGGCCGCATCTGGCAACCCCTATCCTTCGGCATGTTTGCTGGCGCTTTTGTTGATGGCCCAATTCCCTGAGGGGGCATGGGTGAGGCCAGGTGACATTGAGGAGTGGTTGCGCTTGCACCACCCGCATTGGAAGACCAACCAGCGCCCCAGTGCCCGCGAGGCTTGGCTGGAATTGTGGCTGGTTGGAATCGCATGGCCTTTGCGGCTGGTTGAGACAGGGCGTTTGGGCCTGGAGGCCAAAGACGGTGTTGCAGTGCGGCTTTCGTCTTGGGGCCGTTGGGTGCTTGGGCTTGGGGACAAGCCTGCAGATGACCCGTCGCTGCCGCAATCGTTGTTCGTGCAACCGAACCTTGAAATAGTGGCTTATAGGCAGGCGATGAATCCCGGCATGATCGCCCGATTGAGCCGGCTTGGCACCTGGAAAACATTGGGTGCGGCATGCCAGATGGTGATCACGCCGCAAACGGTTTATAGGGCGCTGGAGGCTGGTGAATCGCTGGATGGGCTGCGCAGTTTCCTTGAGGGGCGCAGTGGCAGGTCGCTGCCTGGAGCGGTGTGGGACCAATTGCGTGGATGGGCGGGCAAGCGCGAGAGGCTTGCGGTGCATTCGGGTGCGACGCTTTTGGAGTTTGACGAGCCGACAGACATGGAGGAGGCGCAGGCCCGGGGTGTGCCCTTGATCCGGCTGTCTGAGCGGTTTGCAATTGTGCAAGAGCGTGATCTGGATTATCGGCATTTTCGCCTGACGGGCAATCGCGATTACGGTCTGGCCCGCGAGGCTTGCGTGCAGGTGACCGACGACGGCACCCGTCTGATCGTGGATCAGGCCCGGAGTGATTTGCTGCTGGAGACGGAGCTGCCCCATTTGGGCGAAAGGCTGGAGAGTGAGAGCACGCCTGAGCGTAAGGTGATTGCCATCACCCCCGAAAGCCTGCGGGCGGCAGCCGAGGCGGGCATGTCGGCGGAGTTGACGCGGCGGTGGTTTATTGAGCGGACCGGGCAGGAGCCACCGCCGGCGATCCGGCTGTTTTTGGAAGGAATGGACCAAGAGCCTGTTTTTCAAAATGTGCTGCTGCTGCGTGTGGAAACTGAGGGCCTGTTAGACGGGCTTTACCAATGGGCGTCGACAGCCAGTTTGCTGGGGGAAAGAGTGGGGCCGATGTCTGCGCTGGTAACCGAGGCAAACATGGAGAGGTTGAAGCCCATTTTGGCCCGGGTGATGGGTAGGCGGAATTGAACCGGTTGATTTAAAGTTGGCAATACATAAGAACAGAGCCCTTTGCGAGACGCAAAGGGCTCTGTTCGTTTTGAAGTATGGTTTTGGCTTATTTGGCCTTCTTTGCCTTGCTGACCCTGACGCTTGGGCAATCGCCCGCGAGTGGACAAACAGGGCAGGCAGGTGTTTTTTCGTGGCACATTTCGACGGCCACGCGGCTGACGGTGTCGGTGAACTCGACATTTTTGGCCTTGGGGACCAAATGTTCGAGGGCAGCGCGGATATCGGGAAGTTGTTCAAGCTCGGCATCGACCAAGCCCAGACGCTTCAGGCAGCGTGCTGTGGAGTTGTCGACAGGCACAGCATGGCCACCGAGGGATCGTTGGGTGACCCATGCGACGATGAAATCGGTGATAGCCTGCTGGCGTTCGAGTTGCTTGGCGGCAATCTTGACGCCTTTCTTTTGCAGGAGGTCCATGTCGTAGGAGAAGGTGGTCTCAAAGAGCTCTTGGAGGAACGAGACGATACGCTCGCCGCGCTCGAAAGCTTTGGACATACCCTCGAAGGCTTCGGCAATTTCGCGGATGGAGCTGACGCGGACTTCGTTCCAGTCGAAAAAACGCTCCTGCAGTTGCTGGAAGGCGCGATCTGCCTGGGTGCTTGTGGCGTCTTCACGGCAGAATGCGTACAGCACCTGCTCCAAGACATTGAGGGCATCGATATCGATTGGTTCAACGGTTTCTTTGCCGGTGGTAACCTTACGACCCTTGCCCAAGACTTGGGTGAGAAGTTTTTGCTTGCTAGCTGCGGTAGCCATGGTCAATAACACTCCCTTGTGCCCGGGATCCACTCCCGGAAAGTCACCGCGGTTCCACCACGGCCCGCCCGGTAAGCGCCGGGCGGAATCGAAAAGCCCATTTCGTTGTCACGAACCGGGCAAGTTTTTGTGCGGTGGAGGTTTGGGAAGATTGTTATCTTCCTCTTCTACCGCATTGTCTTGTACCGCTTTGGCGGTGGACGCTTCGGAATCGGTCTCATCGTCATCGGCCGCTTCATCGCCGAGTTGATCATTATCTAGGTCTTCGAGGTCGGAGTCGTCGTCGTCTTCACCATTATCGAGGAAATTGTCTTCAGCGATGTCGGATGAATCGTTGATATCGGACGAGACGTTCATCGAGGGTGATTTGGACAAGGCCTCGTTGATGAGGCGGCTGATTTCGACACTTTGCTTGACGCCTTGGTCGAGCTCGAAACGGAGGCAAGGAGTGAAACGGGATTTCATGCGGTCGCCCATTTGGGCCTGGATGAAACCGGCGGCGTGTTGCAGGCCTTTGAGTGTGGTGGCCTGCTGGGCCGGTGTTCCCATCACCGATACTTTGACCCGGGCGTGTTGGAGATCAGGCGAAACCTCAACGCTCATGACAGTGACCCGCTTGACTCGCGGATCACTCATTTTGAAAAGGATCGTCTCGCTGGCGACCTCGCGGATCATTTCCGACACACGCGCCATCCGGTGCTTTTTCATCCGGTCAGAACTCCCCGCTGCCCAACTCGTCGAAGGACAAAACTTCAATTTCGTGGTTGCAGAATTCGGCTACAGGGTGTGCCCTGAGCCGCGCAACCACCTGTTCCAGAACCTGTCTGGCTTGGGCCGCCTCGTTGGAAACGGTTGAAAAGCCGAGAATGGTCTGGCGATGATCTTCGAGTGCCCCCACCTCAGCGGCGCAGACACCCAAATCTTGATGCAGCCGGTCTTTGATACTGCGGATCACCTGACGTTTGTCCTTCAAGGTACGCGCTTCGCGCACCAAGAGTCGAACCCGGAGGCCACCCACAAACATCTCAAACCGACCCATGCTTCCTGACAAGATTGGCCACTACCCGTGTTGGTCACCCCCCATTTGGGAGGTGTCTTGCGGGGCCACCCCTGATGGTGACCGCGTGATCCATTATAGGGTACGCATGACTTGGTCGATGCGGTATGCCTCGATGACATCATCGACTTTCACATCGTCGAAGCCGGCGATCTTGATACCGCACTCCATGCCTTCGCGGACATCCTTGACATCGTCCTTGAAGCGCTTGAGCGATTCGAGTTCGCCGTCGTGGATGACGACGTTGTCGCGCAGCACGCGGATCCGCGAATTGCGCCGGACAAGCCCT
>CAIWHS010000226.1 GCA_903912515.1 uncultured Planctomycetaceae bacterium | reverse complement strand
GCCCAGGTCGGCGTAGAGCCCGCTGGGTAGGATGTGGAGGTTTTTCTTTTTAGCCATGGTTCAGGTCTCCTTTGTGGTGTTTTATGGCCCAGTGCAACAGGGCCAGGGCATCGGCTTCGTTGTCATCGGTGGGGGCGTGGCCAAGGGCCTGCATCGCCTGGATCATGGCTTCTTTGGGGGCGTTGCCTTTGCCGGTGGCAAACTGCTTGATCGTGCCCACAGGGACGCCTTGGTAGGGAATCTCGTGATGCTCGCACCAAGCGGTGAGGTGGGCCAGAAAACCCCCGTAAGCGTGGGCAGCGTCCACGCCGAGGTGGCGGCGGACCTCCTCGAAATACACGGCCTGCACACCGCCGCTGACGCGGTGTGTTTCCTCCAGCCAACGTTTAAAGCGTAAGTAGCGCATTCCGCCGCCTTCAAAACGGCGGGGTTTGAAGCACACCGTGCCGCTGAAGATGTGTCCGCTATCACCGCGCAGCGCCCAGCCGAGGGTGGTGCCGAGGTCGAGGGTCAGGATGATTGGAAATCCTACACCATCCGGCGGGAGACCCTCTCCACGGGAATGGAGAGCTGCCCCGTCCCACGGGGAGCTCTCTCCCGTAGGGAGAGAGGGTTTCCCCTCTAAACTTGATGCACTGCAAAACCAAGGAAAACTGAGGCTTTGAGGGTAGTTTGGAAGTTTGGAAGCCAAGTTTGGATTTCCAAACTTGAAAAGCACCATTAACTCTAGTGATTTCAAATAATTGGCAAGTTTGGAACACCTTTTCCAAACTTCCAAACTGGCCAAGTTTGGAAAAAATCCACCTAGCTTTTCCAAACTTGCCAGCGCGTAATTCTGCGTAGTTTTCATGATTTTTCTCCTGTTTGATGAATGACCCAGACATGGGGGTTTTCGACCGGCAGTGCACTGCCAGTATTCGGGCACTTGAAGTGTGAAGGGAGAACGGGTATGGACTGGCCGTCCTTCTGGAACGCCATGCCTTCCACACAGATAAACCCGAATTTGGAACGGGTATTCGGAAAGCCAAAGGGTCTGCCGTCTTTGAAAAATTTCACATAGCCTTGCGTGGCCAGCACGCTGAGGCGATCCATGATGGAATCCTTGCCGCCCAGCCCTGCTTGGTTTTCAAACCGCTCTGCAAACTGGTTCATGGTATAAATCTGGCCTTTAGCAGCTTCTTCCGCGATAATTTCACGCAGGACGTCCGTTTTTCGGTCTCGCTCCGCATCCAATCGCTCGCCGTAACGTTGATTGATGAGCCTTTCGCTAAACGCGTTCAGCTCCACCCACTGGCCAGCAATCTTGTCGATAATTTTGCGGGCGGGGGACTGGCCGTTGCGTAGCTCGAAATACAAATGCCGCTTGCTATCCAGCTCGTTCGGGCGTGCCAGAATCAAGCCGCTGGTGTAATAGCTGCGAAGACTGCTGGCACCGGAAAGGGCTTGAAATGGGTCTTCCTCAAGCTGTTTTTTGCCGATTTTACGGGTATGGTGGGCGAGGATGATCCCGGCTTCGGGATTGACCATGTCACGCAGCCGTTCCACCCGCTCGCGCAGGAAAAATAACATCGCGTTGTTGTCGTTTTCGCTGTTGCCTTCTGGGCCGCCATCGAACAGGTTGCGTAAAGGGTCAATCACAATAATATCCGGCGGCAGTTCTGGGAACATTTCGCGGATCAGTTCTGCCACCGCCAGCACACCCGCTTCGTTCAGGATCATCTTGAATTGCGGCGTGATAGCAAGGTTGTCCCACGCAAGTTCAACGATGTGGGCGGCTAGCGATAACTGCTGGATGCGTTCGCGCAGGTAATGATATTGGATCTCGGCTTGAAGGATGAAGATGCGCAAAGGCCGGGCGGGGCGAAACCCCAAAAACTCAAGCCCCGCCGCCATATGAATGCACAGGCACAGGATAAAATCGGTTTTGCCCACCTTGGGCGCACCGCCGAAGGCCAGCAGCCCGGCGGGTGTGAGCAGACGCGGCGCGATAAGATCGGGCGGCATCGGTGAGGTGTCGTGCGCGTAGGCACGCAGCAGCTTTGCCTTCGGCAGCAAGATAGACGGTTTAGAAGGGGTGGATGCCAGAAACGCCGGAACGTCAAACCCTTCGACAACAGCATCAGCGGCATCCCATTTGAGCGGCTTACCGACAGGCGGCGCAAGCACAGCCACCGAGGCCGCACCGGCGAGCCGCAGCGCGTCAGCGGCACGCAGGGCGTAAGCTTTGCCGGCCTCATCATTATCTGGCCAGATCAGGACATGCTTACCCTTGAGTGGTGACCAGTCGGTTTTTTCAATGGGGGCATTGGCACCGTTCATGGCGGTGGTCGCGCAGATGCCTTTGGCAATCAGGGCATCGGCGCATTTTTCGCCTTCCACCAGCACTACGCGGTCAGTATTGATTATGCTCGGCTGGTTGTACAGCGGGCGTGGGTCGGGGGCTTTGTGGCGGCGGGCTTTGACATCCCAGGGGCGGAACTCCTTGCCGTCCGGCGTGTCATAGCGGTAAACGCAGGCAATCAGGTTGCTTGCCACGTCCAAGTAATCCCAACGGGCGGTGGCGGGGCCTAGATCATCCACAGGCGGCTCACGGCGGGGCGTTGAGCGCATTGGCGTTGTGCCCAGCCAGCTTTCGATATTCTCCAACAGCGCGGCAAAGTCCCGCCGCGTGTCCAAGAGGTGCACGGATGCCCACAGGTCAAAGATATCGCCGCCTTCACCGGTGGCAAAATCCTGCCACAAGCCCGCCTGTTCACCGCGCAAAGTGACTGACAGGCTATCGCCACGCTGGCCGTCAAGGCCACCGATTTTGAATGCGCCATTACGGATTTTGCCGCTAGGGAACAGATGCTGCAAAACGCCAGGCAGTTGCCCGATCAACGCCCTGCGCAGCCTCTCCCGCCGTGCCTCAAAGGATTCCTCGGGCGTTTGCTCAGCGGCATCGTTGAAATCCAGCCAGTGAATGTTGCTCATGGCTGCCCCCAGCATCGATCTTGCCAAGCGCACATCTTACAAATGTGATGGGCTGGGTCGTTGGCGATGCGCGGCAGAAGCTCGTGTGCATCGCAGGCTTGCAGGATATTGACGGCACGGTCGCTCATTTTTTGCGCCAGTGCGGCGTCGAACGGAAGAAGTTCGATGTAAAGTTCCGCCGTGTC
>CAIWHS010000225.1 GCA_903912515.1 uncultured Planctomycetaceae bacterium | reverse complement strand
CCGAGATGCTACCAAAATACCGCGAGGTGATTCTGGACAAACTGGAAACCACCGGCGGCATGAAGGGAATACGCGACCGCATTGTGTTTGAGGGAACACTCACACCCCAAGGCATTCACGACCGCTATCGGGTGCTCAATGGCGCCATTTATGGTTTGGCCAGTCATGGCCGCTTGTTTGGGGCCTTTAAACCTGCCAACCGCAGCCCGGATGTACCCGGGCTTTATTTGGCAGGCGGCTCGGCACATCCTGGCGCAGGCATGCCTATGGCCCTGATGAGCGGATGGATCGCCGGTGATACCGTCGATCAGGATGTCAACGGCCCCATACCCGCAGCATCCTGATACCATTCCTTAATATCAATCGATGGGAGTTTTGCCATGACCCGGACAGGAAATGAACTCCTGCCCCGATGGTCACCCCACATAGTTTCCTGGTTTCGCTGGTATTGTAAACGCTACTATTTTCCGCCGCACTTTCGCGCTCTGCGGTTGCTGCTTCCCGTTGAAGCAACCGATCTCAACCCACCGGGGCCATTGGTGGTAGTGGCCAACCACCCCTCGTGGTGGGATCCGATCATCTGCGCCCTGTTGACTTATCGCTACCCTGATCGTCGCATTTTCGCCCCCATTGACGCCAAAGCTTTAAAAACCTACCGGTTCTTCAAAAATATGGGCTTTTTCGGAGTGGAACAGGGTACGGCCCGCGGCGCTGCGACCTTCCTGAAATTGGCTGATAAGGTGCTGCAAGAACCTGACACTATTTTGTGGATCACCGCTCAAGGAAAGTTTACCGACCCCCGACAACGGCCCGTTCGCCTGATGCCAGGTCTGGGTCGCGTGCTTGCTCGTTTAAAAAGCCCGGCAACGGTATTCCCTCTGGCCATGGAATACCCCTTTTGGGACGAAAAATTACCGGAAGCTCTGGCCCATTTTGGCCGCCCCATTGCTGTCTCCATGGAAACCATTCGTGGCGAACCTGAATGGACCGACCTGCTTTCGAATCGCCTTGAATTGACGATGGACGAGCTAGCGATTGCCGCCCAAAAACGCGATGAGTACCTTTTTGAAACCTTGCAGATGGGCAAAGCCGGGGTGGGGGGGATGTACGACCGCATTCGCCGCCTCACCTCTGGAACCGTGATGCGAAAGTTTGATGGCAGCCATGCCGCCGCCTTGGGGAAAACCAAAGAGCAACCAAATCCATGATGCTTACCACGCTAACTTGTTTGGCGATTGCAGCCGTGATTGCTGGGTTGTTGCCGTTTTTGATGTTTTTCAAGAACCTAAAGGCCTATCTCCCGCCACCATCGCCTGATTCCCTTGATAAGGTTGCCCTTTCGATCCTGATCCCGGCGCGCGATGAGGAAAACGCCATTGGTGAAGCCATCGAGTCTGCTTTGGCCGCGGGTTGTTTGCAGGTTGAAGTGGAAGTGGTGGTGCTTGATGACCACTCCACCGACCGCACTGCCGAAATTGTTAGGGAATGGTCAACCCGAGACAACAGGGTCCGCCTTGAATTGGCCCCCCCACTGCCCAAGGGCTGGTGTGGCAAACAACATGCCTGTTGGCAGCTGGCTAAACAGGCCCGACACGGTCTTCTGCTGTGGATAGACGCTGATGTGCGACTTGAAACGGGGAGCCTGCGGCGGCTAATCGGATTTCTTGACTCCAGCAAGGCCCCGCTGGTCTCGGGTGTGCCACGACAAATCACCGGCACTTTTTTAGAGCAATTACTAATTCCGCTTATCCATTTTGTCTTGCTTGGCTTCCTGCCTTTAGACCGTATGCGACTAAGCAATAGCCCCGCCTTTGCCTCCGGTTGCGGCCAACTGTTTCTTGCCAGGCGCGAAGAATATTTCCAGGCCGGTGGGCACGAGGCTATCAAGGCTACTCTTCACGATGGGATTAACCTGCCCAAGGCATTCCGCAGGGCTGGATTCGCAACGGACCTATGCGATGCGACCGCTCTGGCCCGCTGCCGAATGTACAATTCCGGCGGGCAAACTTGGAAGGGTTTGGCCAAAAACGCTACCGAGGGGCTTGCCTCCAACGCGATGATCCTGCCCGCAACGCTTCTTCTCGGATTAGGGCAGGTGGCACCATGGGTCCTAGTGGTTTGTTCCTGGATTTTGGAAGGGCCCGGCTCCCTTGCTTTTGCTTTGGGTTGGCTTGGCACCTTGCTTGGCCTTCTTGTTCGTTTGGCAGGGGTATCCCGTTTCAAACAGCCAGTTCTAGGCGCTTTGCTGCATCCTGTGGGTGTTTTCCTGCTACTGGTGATCCAGTGGCAGGCCAGACTAATGGCTTGGTTTGGTATTCGTTTTGACTGGCGAGGTCGCAGCTATTCCCAGAGTTGATAAACTGAATAAATTGGTTAATTGACTGCGAGACGCTGGGGATGCCCATGGCTTTTGCGGAATGGTCCACATTTATCAGGCAAGCGAAGGACGAATTCATGACTACCGGGGCCATCGGCCCTAGCGGTCCCTTTTTGGCCGACGCACTTTGCCGTGAATTAAGGCGAAAAGACCGGGGCCCTTGGAAAATCCTTGAGGCTGGCCCAGGCACGGGTGCGGTTACCCGCCGTTTGGTGCGGTACCTACGGCCCGGGGATAGCCTCACTGCAGTGGAAATCAATCCAAGCTTGGCAGATTTTTTGCGTAAATCCTTTCGTGATAATCCTTTAATGGCAGACAAGGCATCCCAAGTCGAGGTGGTGGAGACCGACCTTTTGAAATTTCCCGGGGAGGCAATTTTTGACTCTGCTGTCTGCGGTTTGCCTTTTAACAACTTTCCCTTACCCCTCACCCAAGATTTGATGGGGGCCATTGAGCGCCTGCTGAAGCCTGGTTCCCTCTTGTCTTATTTCGAGTACTACGGTATCCGCCGCCTTCGAATGGCCTTGGGACGCAAAGGCGAGAAGCTGAATAAGCTCACCGAAATGGATGATTATCTGGTCGGCCGGGAACGGCAACTGGGTGAAACATCTGAAATGGTGTGGTGGAATTTGCTTCCCGCCATGTGCCGTCGATTGCGGATGCCCGCAAACGACTGACCCCCGGGCGCATACCCGGAGGATTTTGTTCAT
>CAIWHS010000224.1 GCA_903912515.1 uncultured Planctomycetaceae bacterium | reverse complement strand
TTCTTTCTCGAATCAAAACCAGCCGGTCAGATAGTTCGGTTAGATTATACCGGTGTTAGCCACTATTTTTCCTTAGAGTGCCCCTCGAATCCAAAGCAGCCGTTGGGACTCCCTCTTGTGTCCAGCCAATTCAGGCTGCGGGTGCAGCCGCCACTGCGGCCGCGCCTTCCGGCGTGGACATGGCCGATTTGAAGCGCCAGTCGGTCCGGGGCGGGGCTGTGACGATGGTGACGCAGGGAATCCGCATCGCCATTCAAATCACCTCGGTGATGGTGCTGTCGCGGCTGCTGTCGCCAAATGATTATGGTATAATGGCCATGGTGATAGGGGTCACGGGTTTTGCCGGCCTGTTTCGCGGCCTTGGTCTGTCCTCCGCCGCCATTCAGAAAAAAGACCTCCATCAGCCACTACAGAGCAACTTGTTCTGGATCAATGTTGCGATGGGAACACTGCTCACTGTCATAGTGGCAGTGGCCTCGCCATTGGTTGCGTGGTTTTATGGTAAGCCTGAGCTCAGTGCCGTCACTCTTGCGTTGTCTTTTAGTTTCGTACTGAGCAGCTTGGGCACGCAGAATGGCGCGCGGCTTATCCGCGAGATGCGGTTCGCTCGACAGGCAGTGGCGGGGATCACCGGTGCCGTTATTGGCTTGGCCGTCTCCATTACAATGGCTTTCCATGGGTTTTCCTATTGGTCCTTGGTGTGGGGCGAGCTTGCGAGCTCTCTTGCCACGACGATTTTGTTGTTTGCGCTCTCTCCTTTTCGTCCTGGACTGCCCACCCGAGGTACCGGCATTCGGGACATGCTCAAGTTCGGGGCTAACGTCACGGCTTTCGACTTCGTTAATTACTTCCACCGAAATCTGGATAACATTCTGATTGGTCGATTCTGGGGTCCTGGTCCACTGGGGCATTACAGCCGTGCCTATGCATTGCTGATGTTACCGATTAATACCATTCGTGGCCCAATTACTGTTGTCGGGTTTCCGGCGCTGAGCCGCCTGCAAGATCGACCGGCAGCTTTTCGTGAGTATTATCGGAAAATGACTTCTTTTGTGGCGTTGGTTTCCATGCCTTTCACGGCATTTCTGTTCATCGCCTCTAAGGTGATCATCGCATTGGCCTTGGGTCCAAAGTGGGAAGCCATCACACCAGTATTTGCTATTTTGGCCACGGTCGGATTTGTTCAGCCCGTCATCACCTTGTGGGGAGTTGTGGTATTGAGCAGGGGGATGGGGCGGCGTTACTTACATTTGGGGATCTTTAATACTGTTTGCAGCGCCATTGGCTTTGCTGCCGGGTTGCCATGGGGGCCGATTGGGGTCGCCGTGGGTTATGCGTTGGTGACATACCTCAGCGCTTATCCTATTTTGATTTGGGCGTTTCGAGGCACGCCATTGAAATTTGGGGATTTCACAGCCGTTACAGTACGGCCATTTACTGCCAGTATTGTTGCGGCGATTCTTTGTTTTTACATATCCTCCGTAATATCAACGATTCCCCCATTTGTGTGGCTCGCCTTGTTAGGGAGCGCCTTTATGGCTTCCTACCTCTGCACGCTACGCCTCCTGCCCGGTGGTAAATCCGACTTTGCCTTCATTGGTAATCTTATTCGTCCCGTCGTTGCCTCATCGAGGTTTTCCTCCTTACTCAAAATTTAATCAAGTCTTATGAAATCCTTACTCGGAAAGATACGAAATCGACTCTTCGCCGGCTTGGCCAAGAAGCAGGACATTGAAACTTTATACGGCCAATTGAATGGCCTTATTCAAATTCAGAATGCCATCCAGGGTAAGCCAGTGCTTCGTCCCTTGCGTGGCTGGGCCATCTCACCGGATGCACTCTCGTGGGTGCTGGCTGACCTTCAAGAACGAAAGCAACCGACAGTCATTGAGTTTGGAAGTGGTCAATCCACGGTGATTCTTGCAGCGGTGCTGAAGCATCGGGGTGGACGCCTGGTGAGTGTGGAACACGATCCGGTGTATTCGTCGGTTATTCAGCGGCAAGTGGCCGCCTGTGGATTGAGTGATTATGTCGAAACCGTCCATGCGCCTCTCATTGAGATCGGCGATTCCTCGACAAAAAGTTACGACACTAGCAAAATTTCTAATATTGAGGTCGATCTTGCGCTGATCGACGGGCCTCCGATCATTCTTGGCGGTGCTCATACCAGACTTACCCCATTGCGGTGGTCCGCGGCACACCTGGTTCCAAATGGCGCGATTTTTCTCGATGACAGTAACCGCGCCTCCGAACAAGGCTGTATTGAAAGCCTCATACGAGAATATCCAAAATTGACTGTCCTACCGCGTGCTGCCGAAAAAGGCCTAGTCGAAATCCGCAATAAATAGTGGAGACTTCCGAGAATGGCGTGGTTTTCCGCTGTGCGGCTTCGTTTTCTCCATACTCAGCGAGCCCTCTCCACTCTTGTCCTCGCAAAAGCCGTCTCTTACTCCGGCGAGATTGCTGCGGGTGGTCTCACGCGTCAGGCCTGACATCCGCCGGAGCACTCTAGGTTCCTGTTATCAATGGTAAAGACGCGCTTTTCCCTTCGTCGCTGCCTGTGAGCAGTTCCAGCAAGCCGTGCAGAAAATCACGTCCTCTGTAAATGGCCCGATTTTATAACACACTTATTGATTAAAAAATGCCTGTTCGACCTGATTCTATTCCTGCTTCTCGTGCTGCCCAGCGGTTGGTTATTCTTGGGGCCAATGGATTATTGGGGTCGTCGATAGTGCGGCATTTTGCGGGAGACCCTCACCTGCAGGTGTGGCGGCTGGACCGGAACCAGCTGAATCTGGCGGATCCCTTATTAGTGGACGAGACCTTGGCTTCGCTGGAGTTTGATTGGTTGATCAATTGTGCGGCCTACACGGCGGTGGATGACTGCGAGATTCAGAGTGGGCATGCCTATTTGATCAATGGTCATGCGGCTGGGCAGGTGGCGCGTATTTGTTCGGCAAAGGGTGCGAGAATGATTCATTTTTCGACGGACTATGTTTTTGACGGGGCGAAGGGTGCGGCTTACACGGAGGAAGACCCTGTGAATCCGATCAGCATTTACGGCCGTTCGAAATTGATTGGTGAGCGGCAGGTATTGGCAGCTGATCCGAAGCATTTGGCCATTCGAATTTCTTGGTTATTTGGGC
>CAIWHS010000223.1 GCA_903912515.1 uncultured Planctomycetaceae bacterium | reverse complement strand
TTTGGCTCGGCTGTTTGGCCGAAGGCGAAATGGCTTGTTTGCGAAGTTGCCCAAGTTAAGCCGATTGCGTTTTGGCAAAAGTGGCGACGGTTGAGCATGGTGTGATTTCCTTGATTGAATGAAGCAATCTTGAGTGAAGGAGTCAGCGAGGCAAAGATTGGGCGCAGCGGAAACCGATGTGGGACATGCCGGTATCGGGTGATGTGCCGCGGCGGGCGGCGGGGCGGTAGCTTTCACAATAGCTTATGTGGCAGAGGAACGAGCCGCCGCGGGTGACTCGTTTAGGGGCGGTGGGTTCGTCGGGGGACCAACTGTCGACCGGGCCTTGCGGATTGACCAGCTCTTTTTTGGAGTTACTTTCGGCGTAGGCATCGGCCCGATACCAATCGGCGCACCATTCCCAGGTGTTGCCGGCCATGTCGAAGAGGCCATAGCCGTTTGGAGGAAAAGACTTCACCGGAGCGGTGCGTTCCCAGCCGTCTGTCTTATCGTTGTGGTGAGGGAAAGCGCCGTGCCAAATATTGGCAAGTTTGTCATTTTCCATGGGTGGTTTGTCGCCCCAGGTGTAGTTTTTGCCGGTGAGGCCGCCGCGTGCGGCGTATTCCCATTCTGCCTCGGTGGGTAGGCGTTTACCGGCCCAAGTGGCGTAGGCGACGGCATCGAACCAGGAGACTTGCACGACAGGGTGGTCGAGTCGGGAGTCGATATTACTGGAGGGGCCTTCGGGGTGGCGCCAGTCGGCCCCGGGAGTCCAGGTCCACCATTGGGTTGAATCGTCGGTGGAGACGGGTGTTGTTGGGGGTGTGAAAACCAGCGAGCCAGGCACCAGTTTTTCGGCAGGTGGTTTGGGAGTTCCGGGGGGAAGCTGTTTTTTCAGTTCTTCCCAATCTGGGGATTTTTCTGCGGTTGTGACATGGCCGGTGGCATCGACGAAGGCTTGGAACTGGCGGTTGGTGACTTCGTGCTCATCGAGAAAAAATCCGTCGAGTTGAACCATATGGGCGGGTTGTTCATTGCGGTTTTTAAGTGAATTGGGAGAGCCCATGAGGGAAGCCCCGGCCGGGATGAGCACCATGCCTTTTGGCGGTGTTGGATTTTGATTGGCCAATTTAGCCAACACGAAGGTGATGGCGAAACCGGAGGCGACGAGGAGCAACAAAAAAACGGCTTTGCGTCGGGCACCGGGAGCATTGTCAGCAGGAATGGTTTCGTTCATGGGTCTTCTTGTGAAGGATGAGGGTATCGGCTGAAGGTATTGGCCTTGCGGGAGTGGGCATTAAAGACCCGGGCGGCCGCTAGAAAAAGCGGCCGCCCGGGTGGAGGAATCAACTGGGAGGAAGTTCCATGGTTACCTACTGCCAGCCTCGATCATTTTCTGGATTTTTTCGAGGTTGAAGGAACCGGGAGTTTGGCTTGGCGGGTATTCCTTCATGCTGAGCAGGAACTTTCCGGCCAATTGTTGCAAGGGGACTACCACGAAAGGGCGGTCGAGGAACCAGTCGTTGTAGGTATTCGCGTTGTGTTGTGCCTTTTCAAAGGGGTCACGGCGAAGATTGAAGAGGAGTGGGGCGCGGAGTTCGGTGAAGGGTTCGCGCCAGACGCCGAAGGCCTGACCGCGGTTTTCGAGGAAAACCACTTTCCAGTCGCTGTACCGGATGGCAACGATCTGGCCGTCATCGTTGACATAGATGAACTCGTTGCGTGGTGACTTGGATTGTTTGCCTGTCAGGTAGTCGATCTGGTTATGGCCATCGATGAAGTTGCGGTATTTGCGGCCATTGATCTCGGTGCCTTGGGCGAGTTTTTCCTTGATGGAATCATCGCCGGCAGCGGCAGCAAAAGTTGGCAGCCAATCCTCATGGGAGACCAAGCCGTTGAGAGTGATGCCGGCTGGGAATTTTCCGGGCCAGCGAACAAAAGCAGGGACGCGGTAAGCACCTTCCCAGTTGGAATTTTTTTCGCTGCGGAAGGGGGTGGTGCCGGCGTCGGGCCAAGTGTTGTAGTGCGGGCCGTTGTCGGTTGAATAGAGGACCAGGGTGTCGTTGGCGATGCCAAGATCGTCGAGGTGTTTGAGAAGCTGGCCGACATGGCCATCGTGTTCGACCATGCCGTCGCTGTATTCATCTTGGCCGGACTTGCCGAGGCTTGCTTCCTTCAAATGGGTGCGGAAGTGCATGCGTGTGGCGTTCCACCAGCAGAAAAAGGGCTGACTATCCTTGTTTTTTCGGCTAATAAATTCTTTGGCGCTGGCGAGGGTTTCCTCGTCGATGGTTTCCATGCGCTTTTTGGTGAGTGGGCCGGTGTTTTCGATGGTTTGGCCACCTTTGCCATCGGCCTTGCATTTGAGAACTCCGCGTGGGCCGTAGGTTTCTAGGAAAGTTTTGCCATTTTGGAGTTTCATGTCCTTTGGATAGTCGCGGTTTTCGGGCTCTTCTTCAGCATTGAGATGGTAGAGGTTGCCAAAGAATTCATCGAAGCCGTTGACGGTGGGCAGGTGGTCATCGCGATCACCTTGGTGGTTTTTGCCGAACTGTCCGGTGGTGTAGCCGAGGCCTTTGAGAACGGTGGCAATTGTCACATCGGATTTTTGCCAGCCTTCTTTTGCACCCGGGAGGCCGACTTTGGTCATGCCTGTGCGGACGGGAACATTGCCGCCGAGGAAAGCGGCGCGACCGGCGGTGCAGCTTTGCTGTCCGTAATAGTCGGTGAAGGAGACACCTTCGCGGGCGATGCGGTCGATGTTGGGGGTTTTGTAACCCATCATGCCGCGGTTGTTGTGGCTGATGTTCCAGGTGCCGATATCGTCACCCCAGATGACGAGGATATTTGGTTTTTTGCCGGTCTGGGCGATGGTCGCTGAGACCATTTGGTTGTGGGATTGGATTGCTGCCTTGGCTGGGTCGGGGTCGCAGCAGGAGCTAGTGGCGGGAGCTTGGAAAGGCGTGGTGTTAATGGCAGGCGAGAGAGTCACCTTGGCCGCCCAAGCCTTGGTTGTGAGGCTGATATTTCCAGAACCTGCCAACCACCCGGCGGTACACCCGGCGGCTAGGAGGAGGCTGGTCAAAAGACTGTTTTTCATAAGGTTTTAGTACCCTCAAAGGCGGTTGGAATTTGGCGGGAAAAGGCCAATTGGAACATGATACCGACTTTTTGATGAGTTTTGCAGTCTTTCTGGCAAGGTGTTTTTATTGGGAGGCCGGATTTTGAACTTGTTTTTACAATAAGGCATGGACTTTTTGCAGTAAGCCAACAAGGAGCGAGGAGGGGGCCAGAAAGGGTTGCGGGTTAGCTTTGTTTTGTGGAGGAGTTGGAAAATATGAGACTGGCTGGCAATAAGGGTAAAATAAGCCATATGGCTCTTGCAAAAGTTGGGAAAAGGCACCCCACTTGCAGGGGCATGCAACGGGTGGAGGCTAGGATGTTCAACCTTTTAAAGCAGGCTGTTTTCACCGGGGTGGGCTTGGCTGGGCTGACCAAGGAGAAGGTTGAAAGCCTTGCTGGGGAATTTGCCCGCAATGCCAACCTGGGCTTGAAGGAGGCTGGCGAATTCAAGGATGAGCTGTTGGTAAAGGCCGAGGAGTCTAAGAAGGAATTGCAGAAGCAGATTGACCAGCAGATTGACAGTGCGTTGATTCAAGCGGGTATTGCCAAGGCCGGGGTGAAGCGAGCAGCGGAAACTGCAGGCAATGAATTACAACGGATGATTGATGCCCGGCTGGACGCAGCGCTTGAGCGATTGGGAGTGGCGCGGTCGCGGGAGGTTCAGGAGCTTACTGCCCGGGTGGAATTTTTGGAGAAGAAGCTGGCTGGTGGATGACTGAATGAGGCTGGAACGGTATTAGCGGGGTTGAACCATGGATTTATTGGGGCTGGCCAAACGGCAGGGCCAATTGAACCGTTTGCGGGAGATAGCCACGGTTTTGGCCCGCTACGGTTTGGCCGATTGGGTGAGCCGGATTCCTTCAGCCGAGATTCGGCATTTGTTGGCGAGCCCGAAGACTCTTGCGGTGGCGGGTCATCCGTGGGAGGAGCGGGTGCGTTTGGCCCTGACGGACCTTGGCGCGACCTTCATCAAGTTGGGCCAGATGTTAAGCACCCGCCCGGACATGGTGGGAGTTGGTTTGGCGCGGGAATTGAGCCGGCTACAGGCCAGCACGCCCGCCGATTCGGCCTTTAAGGTTCGGGAATTGGTAGAGGCGGAGCTGAGCCGACCGGTGGGGGAGCTGTTTTTGGAATTTGACGACACGGCTTTCGCATCGGCCTCGATTGGGCAGGTGCATCGGGCTCGTATGGTGGATGGCACCCAGGTGGTGGTGAAGGTTCAGCATGCAGGGATAGTGGAGCAGATCAAGCCGGACCTGGAGCTGATGGGGGCTTTGGCGCAGGTGTTGGACCGTTATCTTCCGGCGGTGCATCCTTACCGGCCTGTGGAGTTGGTAGCGAATTTTGGCCGAACGCTCCTGCGGGAGTTGGATTTTGGATCGGAAAAGCGGAATTTGGAGGAGTTTGCAAGGAATTTTTCACGGGATAAGACCGTGCGGATACCGAAGGTGTATCCGGAGTTGTGCGCGCGTCGTGTATTGGTCATGGAGATGTTAGTCGGAGTTCCAGGATCTAAAAAAGATGAGATGCACGCTAGTGGAGTGGACCTGAATGAATTTGCGCGTCGGGCGGCGAGCATGTATTTGGGGATGATTTTTCGGGACGGTTTTTACCATGCCGATCCGCATCCTGGCAATTACATCCTGATGCCGGAAACGGTGGTGGGTGTGATTGATTTTGGGATGGTGGGGCGGATCAGTGAGGGTTTTCGTGATTCATTGGGCCAGATGTTGATTGCGGTGGGGAACCGGGACGCGGAGGAATTGGCGGATATTTTGCTGGATATGTGTGAATCGTCTGAAGAGATCAGCGAGGGATTGTTTCGGGCGGATGTGGGTGATTTTTTTGCGGATTATGCGTTTCAGTCGGTGAAAGATATCCAGCTTGCCGAGGCGCTGGAGCGTTTGACCGAGGTGATCAGGCGGCACAAGTTGTTGCTGCCGGCGGAAGTGTCGTTGTTGCTGAAGACGCTGATCATGCTGGACGGCTCGGCCAACGAGTTGAGCCCATCGTTCAATTTGATGGAAATATTGGACCCGTTTCAGAGGCAGATGCTGCGGGACCGGTTTCGGCCGGGTAAGTGGATTGGGAAATGGCGGCGGGGGATCCATGAGATTGGGCGCTTGGTAAGCCGGGCCCCGCGTGATTTGGAGGGGTTGCTGAGGCGATTGCGTTCGGGCCGGTTGGAAATACGGATGGACCACCGGAACCTACAAGCGGCGGTGAACCGTCTGGTGGCCGGGATATTGACGAGCGCCTTGTTTTTGGGATCGGCCCTGTTGTGGAGCCGTGAAGTGCCACCGCTGCTTTGGGGAGTTTCGGTTCCTGGTTCGCTTGGTTGTGTGACGGCACTAGCCATGGGTGGCATGATTTTAATGGCGATCTGGCGGGACGGGGACAGAAACCACGGGGAGTGACCCGGTTAGGCGGATGAGCCAGTGAAGTGTCTGTGGCGCTATTGTTTGTGAGCGGAGTGCAATGGGGTATCGGGTTGAACCGGGGTACCCTCGTATTTGGCCATGCCTATCCGCTGGGAAAGATAAATCCCTGAATGGCCGGCAACCAGGTACGCCAGAAAGCAGGCGGTGGCGAAATAAAACAGGTGCACTCCGGCCCCCACACCGAAGAGTTCGACCGCCATGATGGTGCAGGCGAGTGGCGTGTTGGCAGTGGCCGCGAACACAGCGACAAAGCCCAGCCCCGCGAAAAGATCGACCGGAGCATGGAGGAGGACGCCTAGGGCATTGCCCAGGCTTGCGCCTATGAAAAACAGGGGTGTCACTTCGCCGCCTTTGAAGCCGCTAGAAACGGTCATGGTTGTGAACAGGATCTTCAAGAGCCAGCTCCAGGGTTGGGCGCCCCCTTCGGCGAACGAGGAGACAATGGTAACAACCCCGGGTTGGGCGGAGGTTACCCCCAGGCCCAGGTAATCGTGTCCAAAAATGGAAGCCAGGCCGATGACGCCGCAGCCACCAACCAGAGCGCGAAGCCAAGCGGCATGGAAAGCGGCATGCAAGCGATGCTGCAGGGTGTGGGCCAACCAGGAAAAAAGCCGCCCGGCCAAGCCGAAAGCGATAGCAGCCAGCACGACCTTGCCCAATAGCAACCAATCGAGGTGGTGTGAAATCTCTGTTAGTGAATCGATGTGGTAGTGGGTGTGGCTAACTCCCCACCAAGCGCAGGTCCATTCGGCAATGAGCCCGGCCATCAGGCAGGGCGCCATGGCCTGGTAGCTGATGCGGCCGATAGCGAGAACTTCCATGGCGAAGAGTGTCGCAGTGACTGGTGTGCCAAAGATGCCGCTGAATCCGGCGGCCACACCAGCCATGAGAAGGACGGTTCTATCGGAGGATTCGCCCAGTCTGTACCAACGGGCCAAGGCACTGGCGATAGCCCCACCCATTTGAACCGCGGTGCCCTCGCGCCCTGCTGAACCGCCACCCACATGGGTGAGGATGGTTCCGGCGTAGACGAGGGGGGCCATTCGGGGGGGGATTGCGGTGGCGGGTTCGTGGATGGCATCGATGACCAGATTACTGCCGGCTTCAGCTTCGGGGCCCAACCAGCGGTACATCAATGTGCTTAGTGCACCCAGAAGAGGTAGGCAAAACAGCAGCCAGGGGTGGTTTATCCGAAAGTGTGTCACTGCATCGAGTGACCAGAGGAACCCAGCACAGGCGGAACCAATGGTCCATCCCAGTGGAATGGTGAGGATGGCCCACTTCAGGAGATAGAGGCACAGGAGTGTGAGATCAGCCAAAAGATGGCCGCATCCCGATCGATTCCAGAACTGAAACCATAGATTCATGGCAAGTCGCTATTTTCATGAGCGGGAAGGGGTTGATCCATAGGGACAGTTTAGCGACTGCAACAATGGAGGGCCTCCTTTTGATGGCCTAGGCGATTCTATAGCTTATTTATTACGATAGGTAAGTCTAGCCAATTGCAGGTTTGGATGTTGATTCCAGAGTGGGAATTTTAGACATTGTTGCAGTGTTATTTGAGCCAAGAGGTTGCGCAATGCATTTTTAGAGTGTATAAAAATAGTAAATACCTGTAATAAACTTGATTTTATAGTTGGAATAAGCCCAAGGCCGCGGGCTGCGTGTCGGTCGAGCTGATTGATTCCTCCGCCTGGCCCACGCTGAAAAAAGATGGCTTGTCCTATGCCATCGCCTCGGCGGGAACCCAGGGCAGTTTCACCCGGGAGTGGAACAACAGCGCCTACTACTCTGGACTGCTTGGCTAATCTGCAGCCACCATCGAGAAATATGGCAAGGAGGGCGTGGAACGGTTGATCGCATGACTGTCTGTGTGGAGCACCTCAACAGCCATGTGGCGGACCACCTCATGAAGGGCAACCGGGGGGATGACCTCGGCAGGGTCGAGGGCCTGATCCGTCAGGTGGACACACCCAGGCTCAAGCTGCTGTTTGATATCTACCATGCGCAGATCATGCACGGTGAAATCCTGCGCCGGTTGGAGTAATGCAAGGACATTATCGGCCACATTCACACCGCGGGAAATCCCAGGCGTGGCGAACTCGACAACTTGCAGGAGTTCCACTACCCCACCGTAGGAGTCATGCTGCAACAGATGAGCTATGCCGGCTTTGTAGGCCACGAATCATACCCACGCGCGATGCCGAGGCGGGCATTTGCGAGGCGATTCAGGTGTGCGAGGATTTTTGAGCAATTCTTCATGGTTTCTTCAGGGATTGTTCACAATATTCTCTGGGAAT
>CAIWHS010000222.1 GCA_903912515.1 uncultured Planctomycetaceae bacterium | reverse complement strand
TTGGAGGACAGGCCCAGAAAACCAACAATTGGTTTTCCAAAAAACGATCAATATTTGCGATAAATAAAACAAACAAAATGTCATGAGATTAGTCAAATGAGCTTTTGTGAATATTGAAACCATTTGGTCCTCGTTTAATATTTCTAAAAGGATTTGATTTATGCTTAAATCTTATTTGACACTATGGTTTTTCAAAAAAAGATGTATTTCCAGATATATGGAATAATTTTTTATTTGTTTAAACATGCTTTTACCCGGAAATCTTCTTTCATATTAATGAATCTTATTAAATTTTTATATACTCTTATAATAAAAATTGGTTTTCATAGGAGATGACAATGGCTACTGGAACTAAAGGTGAAAGAAAAACTTTTGGATTAAGTAAAGCTACTTTGACCATTTGGAGTATCTTGGGTGTTATATTTTTTGCTGGAGGTGTGGCAGATATTGTTAAATCAAGACCTCCTACTTTATTTTTGCTATTTTTGCCCTTGGTTTTATTCTTGTCGGCTGCAGCTGTCAGGGTTCGATTAATTGTCGATCAAAATGGTATTTTTGTCAGGAAGCTAATAGGAAACTGGCAAAGTGAATATTGCGAAATTTCAGAAGTATATATTACTTCTCTGTCTTCAGCTAACTCGCCAATCGGTTTGCCTATTCTTAACTTGCAAACCACCAAAGGTTTAAAAAAAATTAATTTGCATTTATTTTCAACCGAAGCATACGCAACCCTTTTTAGCGCCCTAGAAGAAAAAGGAATTAAAATAAGAAAATTAAACACTGTTATGTGCCGATGGATTGTCAAGGATATAAGATATGCGCAAAAAAAAATGAAAGCAAAAAATGAGTTTCCGTCCGGCGAAAAGCCTTCTTGTGATGGTTGTTAGCCTTTGTGGTTTTTCGGAACCACGGGGAGACCAGGCAATGCGGAGCAAACGGAGTGTAAGACTGGAAGCGAAGTGGCGGAAGATTTTTGCGGAGCACCCGAGAAGCGGGCAGACAATCCGAGCGTACTGCAAGGCAAGGCATGTCACCGAGAGGGCCTTCTTCTTCTGGCGCAGTGAGATGGAACGTCTGGCACAGCCTCTGGCGGTGGGGCCTCAACTGATTCCGATTCGGATCCTTCCAGATTTCACCCTTCGAATGCAGGTGCGTTGCCCCTTAGGGCATGTGGTTCGACTGTCCAGTCACGATGGGTCGTTGCTTTCCAACCTGTTTCGGGCCCTGAACGGAGGCGTGGCATGGTGAACCCTGCCACGGCGCAGATCTTTGTCTGCCTGGACCCGATGGACATGCGGAAGAGTTTCGACACGCTGGCCCAGGTGGTGCGAGACCATTTGGGCCATGACCCGTTGTCGGGAGCCTGGTTTATTTTTAGAGGTAAGGCGCGGGATCGCCTGAAGCTCGGCCCTGGATTATCAGTCGGGTTACCAACCGGGATACTTCGCATTCTCCCGCTGGAGTCAGGGGCTTGCGAGGCGGCGGTGAGTTATTTCCGGGTACAAACCATGAGAGCGCCGGTTAATCGGCCATCCTGATCGGTGAGGGGGGCATAGTTGGCTTCGCATTGATGACCAAACAAGGTAACTTCTCCGGTGTAGGAGTGCTTTTGCATCAACGCCGGGAAGCCCGGATTGTTGGGATCTAGTTTAGTGCCAACTGCTGACTCGCCAGCTTCTGTGCGCAAGGTTGTATGGATGCGGATGAAGTTTTGACCATCGAACTTAAAAATCGAGCTTTCCTGATGCATTGTTGATTCCTTTTTCATGTGATGCAAGCTGTTGACGCCGTCAACTATAGAAGCAAAGGCTGCTTGGATCAAACACTTTGTGGTGGATCCCCAACGCCGAGGCCCTTCCCCCGCACCGGTGACGCGGCAAGTGGCCTGCTGTTGACCAGCAACAGTCGGGCAGCCGCGGTGAGCAAAAACCGAACAACAGAACGACTTTGGAAACAAGGGCAGGACAATGCGCGGATGAGGCCGGGTTTTTCTGGTTGGGACGGGGCGGAGGCTGTTGGTGGGGGTGTTTGGGTGGCGGATAGGACCAGGCACCGACGCACAGGAAAACCAAAGCCGGGAATTCACTTGCAAGTAGGTTGTGGACATGATGAAGAAGAAAGAAGCAGCATGGTGGAAAGTGGTTTTTCTGAGTGTGGGCCTGGGCGGCATTAACGAGGCAGGGGGTTTTCTCTGCCCGCAGAATGGCTTTTGACAAAACCGCCAAGGGCACCGCAGACGGCCTTGGGGCATTTAGCGCGAAACTGATGGTTTTGGGGAAATGCGAGGGGAGCGACATTGATTTCGATGCCTTGGACCGGGCCGGGCAGGACAGTGAAAGAAGGGGTAAAACTTTTTGAATCTGTTTGGATATAGGCCCCGGAATCCAGCTCCTTTGATCCCCTTCTCGACCTAAGTTCCAGAGGAGGGTATTATTTACCCATCAGGGTTTTTGAATCCCGTAGTATTGCCTGAACCAATTCCATTGCCTGAACCAAATCCATGGGATTCCCTATTGCGATGCAAGCGTTCCCCATAGAACCCGGGTCGATCAAGGGCTTGGGCCTTATCGGTCTGTTACTTTTAGTGGTGCTAGGCGTTGTGGCCGCCCTGATTGGAGCCTCCTTATGGAGCGCCCGTTCCGCCCTCTTTGAAGTGAGCGAGGCTGGGCTTCGCTTACGCGGTGATTTGTATGGCAGGCTGATACCTTTCGAATCGATCCAGGTGGACCATGTGCGGGTGGTGGACTTTCAACAGGAACCTTCCCTTCGGCCCAGTTGGCGAACCATGGGCACTGGGCTGCCGGGATATCAGGGAGGGTGGTTTCGGCTGAAAGACGGCTCCAAAGCCCTTCTGTATTTGACCGACCCCTCCAAAGCCGTGTTTATTCCTACCGACCTGGGTTTTGGGGTGCTGCTCAGCCCCCAGGATCCGAATGGTCTGGTTGAGGCTTTGAAGGGAATGAAAAAAACGGGGCCGT
>CAIWHS010000221.1 GCA_903912515.1 uncultured Planctomycetaceae bacterium | reverse complement strand
TCTGTTTTCTCGCGCTCCTGGGTCATTTGGGTGCGGGTGTCATCGAGCCAGTAGTTGGCGATGTCGTACATGTGCTGGAGCGCCTGCTCCTTGTACTGGGTGCGGTCGAACTTGTTCAGGAGATCCACATAGGTATCTGCCGCCTTGGGATAGTGGCCCTGCAGTCGGAGGCATTCGGCCTCGTAATAGCGGGCCTCTTCAAGAACGAGGAGGGAATTTTTTTGATTGCGGTAGAGGCGATGGAAAATGGACTCGGCGGTTTTGTAGTCGCCTTGGCGGAACAGTTCTCTGGCACCAGCGAGACGCCCCTCGGGACTTTTTGGATCCAGGGGTGGGGCTTCTGTGACGCCATCTGGGCCGAGTTGGCCGGTTTCGGCGGGCGGCATGGGAGCATTTGGAAAACCGACAATGGGCAGGTCGTCCCATTTTTGGGCCATTTTGTCCCATTTTGCGGTGATGGTGTTACAGCCACTGAGAAGTGGAAGGGCAACCGCCGCCGAGGCCAGAAAAAGGCGCCAGCGACAAGGCATTACAACACGGGCATGGGCCACGCTCATTCCTCCTGCCAGCCCATGAGCCGGGGTCGGCGTCCGCGGATCCAGCTTAGGTATTCTCCCAGCCACCGCCTCACCTCCCGCCTCGCCGACTCTTCCGAAACGGAGAGTTCGGCCCAACCATTGCCGCCCAATTCGATTGCCGCGACCAAATTTCTCGCCAGTTTCCAGCATCGTTCCGGCAACTCCCGCCAACCACGCTGATCCAGGCGACAACCCCTGCAGACCAAACCGCCTGAACCAAAAGCAAAAGCCGCTGAACCCTTCTCCGCCTTTTTCGCACAGCCGACACAACCAGTGAGTTCGGGCCGATACCCCAAGTCGATGAGCAGTGCCAACTCCAAAACCACCAATCTGTCTCGGGGATTCCATTTCGGCATCCCTTTTTCTGTTTCGCCATCAGCGCAGGCGGCTTGCTCCAAGTCTTTCAAGCACCCTATAGCCGCATCAAACAAACCGGGATGGGGGTCGTTTTCCTCCACCCAGTCGCCCAATAACTCGGCAACCAAGTAGGCCCCACTGAGGGCCTGATAATCCTTTGCAAGACCCGAGAACCGAGTTATCTGCGACGATTCGGTCAGCAGATGGAGCCCGCCTGAAGTCTTGCGGATCAGGACCATACGATCATGGTTCAGCAAGTCAAGTGAACTTTCGAAAGGCGAGCGCAACCTCCTGCCACCTTTTGCCAAAGCCCGCAGTTTTCCATGCTCACGGGTAAAGAGTGTGACAATGCGGCTGGTTTCGCTCCAGTCGGACACCCTGACGACCAAACCCTCCATTGTTTCGAGCGGCAAGCCAACCCCCAAGCCGGCACTAGTTTTTCAATTTTCATTCACCCACCAGGAAGACCGGGAGGCGGGTGACGGTACCGTCAACCAGCTTGATTTCGACCTCTGTCAATTTTTCGCCGTAGGCCAAGGTGGCCTCCAAACGAACGGTTGCAGCCATGGAGGAGGCGGTGCCATTGCCGAATCTTGCGCTGAGTCCAAGAGCTTCGGCTCCCTTGACAGCAGCCACTTCTGTTGGCTTGCCATCGGCTTTTTCAACCCTTACCAACCGGGAGACGGTGGTGCCTGCTGCGCCACGCAGTTCAGCCCTTTCAGGGGAAAGGCGGACGGATTGCCTTGCGCGGACTGTGACCGAAACGGGGACTTCCAGCACCGGATATTCTGGATCGTTGGTACCGAGGCGCACGAGGCCTTCGGACTTGCCAATTTGGTCACCGCGGACGGTGACCCTCATGACTTGTTCGCCTGGTTCCCCTTGGGCCTGTCGGACCTGCAAGCCACTGACGGTGCTGGTGAAGCCGGTGATTCGAAGGGGTTTTTCGCGCAGGTCTTTCACTTTTACCAGTGTTTCGGCCTCGCCCCCGGCTCCCAAGGACAGTGCCATGATGGCGGGTTCGACTTCCAGTTCGCGGCGGACAACGGTGGAGAGGCGGGTTTCGACCTCGTTTTGGACCGCAAGGTTCTCAGCATTGGGCGCATAGGTGAGACGCACACGCCAAGCGTGAGGCCCGGTGGGCAGACTGAGAGTACGCAAGCGCAGATCGACCACAGCGGCTTGGTCTGGCGCAATTTTTTTTGGCAGGGTGCCTGCAGCGAGGCAACCGCAGCTTGTCTCGAGCTTGAGGGGTTCAGCCGGATCTTTGCCGATATTGCGTAAAATCAAACGAACCATGGGGTTCTGTCCAACGCGCAATTCGCCAAGCTGAAGCTCATCTGGCTCGAAAACAATCTGGCTTGGCCCTAAACAGCAGGCGGCCACGATGCAAAAAATCGGACCCATTCTGAATGCTCCCCATGCCGCATAAGGCGTATCGGGAGGACGCTTACTCTTTGAGGAGTGAAGGAATCAAGGCCGATTGGGAAAATGCGTGTGGGAGGCAAGAACGGAACGGAGGGGAAAAACAAGGAGCAAGTCATTGGGAATCTGGCGGCATCTTTTGAGATACGCCAATCCATTCAGACTATTATGTATTCAAGGCATCTATGTCCTTGAGGCTTAGGGGTCGGGCAGATAGAAGGCCCGTACTCTCTTCAATTGGCCCCCACAGTCTTTTTGGGAGGGAATGAGCGTGCGGCAAGCAATCTGGTTGGCAGCAATTGTTGGAACCGCATGCTTGATTGGCAGTTACTTTAACGCCACAAGGAGAACGAACTTGGAAGCCCGCATTGTGAAAACTGATGCTGAATGGAGAGCCCAGCTCACGCCTGAGCAGTATCGGGTGACCCGCCAAAAGGGAACGGAGTGCGCGTTCACCGGCAAATCTTGGGACAACAAGCAGGCAGGTCAATATCGCTGCGTGTGCTGTGACAACCTTCTTTTTGACAGTTCAACCAAATTTGAGTCGGGCACCGGGTGGCCCAGCTTTTTTCAACCTGCGACAGAAAAATCGACTGTGACAGAAAGTGACTGGTCGTTTTTCATGCGTCGGACAGAAGTGATGTGCCAAGCCTGTTTAGCCCATTTGGGTCATGTGTTTGAGGATGGCCCGAAACCGACGGGGGCACGGTATTGCATCAATTCAGAGGCCATGAAATTCATACCTGCAGGTGAAGCTGAAATTCCGCCTACAAGCCCGGCAAAAAAAGACTGAACCTTTTAGAGTTGGATATTCCCTTGACGCGAAAAGGCCCGCAAGGTTATCGGGCCTTTCCTTTCCATTTCGGCATCGGGGGGTGCGTGGAAACTGAGCTCGGGGGAGTCAAACCATGCCAGGGATGTTTACCAAGGGGGCCATTTGGGCCGCCGCCATCACATTGTTTCAACCGATGTTTGGCGGGGCGTTGACACGGGCGCAATCTGTAATACTTGCCGAGTCGATGGAACCGGGCCAGTGCCAACAGGTGCGACTGGAGTTGACGGTTAAAGGCACCCTGAAAGTTCCCCGCGGCGAAATGCTGAACAATTTACCCCTGCAGGCTAAAGCCGAGCAGGCATTCTCAGAGCGCCTGCTGGCAGGTGGTGTTCCCGGGCAGCCCATGCGTGCGGCCAGGCGCTACGAGACCGCCAAAGCAACTATCACGGTGGACGGAGTTGCCACGCAGCGCAAATTGCGTGACGAGCGAAGGCTGATGATTTACCAGCGCCAGCAGGGAGTTGCCACCCATTACAGCCCTGCTGGGGCTCTTATGCGTGAAGAGCTGGAACTGATTGGCGAGCATCTCGACACCTTGGCTATTCCATCACTTTTACCGGGCAAGGAAGTAAAAGTGGGAGACACATGGGATGTGCCCAATTTCGCGGTGCAAGCACTGTGCGATTTGGAAGGGCTTGAAAGCCATAGTATTGCAGGAACACTGCAGGCATGGACTGACGGGACAGCCACCCTTGCCTTCTCAGGCAAGGCAAACGGTGTCCAGGGTGGTTCGGCGATGAAGATTGAAATCAACGGGCGGGCAAAATTCGACACCAACTCCCGGCAGGTGGTGGAACTTCGGTGGGCGCAGCATGACCAACGGGAAGCTGGACCGGCCTCTCCTGCCAGTGAGGTTGATGCAGAGGTTGTAGTAACCCGTGTGAAAATAGAAAAGCCAATGTCTTTGGATGATGGAGCGCTGGCGGCAGCGCCTATGGGTTTTGACCTGCCGGCATCGTCGCTGCTTTTGGAATATAAAGATCCCCAGAAGCGTTTTGAGGTATTGCACGAGCGGGGTTGGACGCAGGTGACGCGTACGCAAAACCACTTGGTGATGCGACTGATGGATCAGGGTGATTTTCTGGCGCAGGCAACGATCACCCAATGGGCCAACGCTGGCAAGGGTAGGCACCAATCGGCGGAAGAATTTCAGGGAGCCATCCGGAAAATTCCGGGATGGGACCAAGCGGAGGTGTTGAGTTCGGGAGAAATGCCTTCGGGTGACAGGCGTTGGATTTACCGGCACGCGGTGGCGGGCAAGCTGGATGGTGTTGAAGTATTGCAAACCTTTTACCTGATCGCAGGGCCTGATGGTGACCAGGTGGTGGTGACCGTGACCTGCACACCCAAGTTGGCAACGAAAATTGCGGGAAGGGACCAGGTGCTGGTGACCAGTCTGGAATTCCCCATGATGGAAGAAAAATAAGGCCGACAACCTTGGCCTGCCTTTTAAGGAAAAGCATGACTGAAATCGGCTTCAACCCGGCTGCAGATGACCGTTTTAAAATTGGCCCATCGACTATTCGCGGAGCTGGTTTAGGTCTATTCGCCCGTCGCGATTTGGCGGCGGATGAAGAATTGACAGTGGTGGGGCCAAGAGTGGTAGCAGAATCGCTTGAGGATGTTTGCACAGGGTTCGCCAACAGCCACAAGTTCAGGGTGGGCAATGAGCTGATCATCCCTTTTGGCTTGGCAGGGATGGCCAATCACAGTGAAGTGGCCAACTTGAGGCGGGTCATTGACGGGGACCGGGTTTTTCTGCAAACCATCGGGCCCGTGGCATGTGGGGAAGAACTTTTCCTTAACTACTCACCCAAGGCGAGAAGTTACTTCAAAGACCTGTCGAATTCAAAAGAACCTGGCTAGGGATCTTGATCCAAACACTACCATTAACCACTTTAACGCATCTTAAAAATACATAATAATTTGATTCATTGGCCCCACGAAACGCATTTAGAAACAATTCAAAAGACTGTTACGCTTTGAGCACAGCGATTCATCTCATGCGCGCTTGGCTATCAGGCCGGGGCCAGATGAAGCCAACGGGTGACCATTGCCTTTAAATCGGGGGCTGGACCGTTGGCGGGGATGGTTGAAAAATAGTGCAACTCGATGGACTGGAGATCGCGATCGAGCGCGTCGCGTTGGGTAGTTGTGAGAAGTGGTTTATGGCGAATTTCACGTAAAATGCCGGCTGCGACAAATGGATCGAGGTGTTCTGGCAATGTGGAATCAGCCTGCGGCTTGGCCGGGCGCGGCTTGAGAGCCAATGCCGCCCCAGTAATCAGCAATGCACTTCCCGCCAACCCAAGAGACCAGAGGAACCAGTTCGCGCCTTTGGTTGCGTAGGTTTTTTCCAATGGAATGACCTGCTCCACTGCCTGGAGGTCAGCATCTTGATAACGTTGGTAGACCATCTCTTGGGTGGGCACCTTCGCCGAGGCGAACTGGAAGGTTTTGGGCAATGCGGCCTGCCCCTGAACGCCCTTTAGAGTCAGCGTCCAATTGTGCTCGCTCACGACCAGATTACGCTCGGTGTCTTCTTCGAATTTCTTGACACCCAACCCTTGATCGTCAGTCTTGGTCACCTCGAAACCTTGCGGTTGGATTTGGCCACACATTTCCTGCATGTCTGGAACCAAGCCGACGCCTGTGGCTTTCAGTTCGAGGACCAAGACACCTTTATCGGCTTGCCGTTCATCGAGGGTTTGGGTGATCGACAATTTTTCGACCGGGCGCATATCACCATTTTTGTCATGGCAATCGATTGG
>CAIWHS010000220.1 GCA_903912515.1 uncultured Planctomycetaceae bacterium | reverse complement strand
TGGAACCCCAACCAACACATGCCGCCGCGTAATCCGGGCACCCTGGCAAAAGACCTCGACCAGTTGCTGAATGCTTGGCGGAATGGCCCGGCAAGCGTTCCGGGGGGAAAATGGATGCTCCCACCTTCCGGTGGCAAGCCCGCCCAGGTTGCCGGCGATGACTATCCGAACAAGGCCCACTTCAACAAGCCGTCGCTAAAAGCCAAATGACCCGCAGCGGTGGGATGCGGATGCCAGAAGCAGGTCGACGAGGAAACTATTTGTATTCGACAAGGCTGGTGGGTGGCCGCCCCGCTGCTGCCCAGCTACCAGGTCCAGGCACGCCACCCACCAGTGGCCAGTCTCTCCATAACCACCGTGGGGGGTAACCTAAAACTTTCCTGTGCCATCTGGAGTGGATGGAAAACTGCCAACCATGGTGATAATTCATGGATTCTTCAACCGGACCTTACCACCAATCCGATCCTGCCCCCAGGCACTCCGGCCATATAGGCCAAGCCGGGCACGCCCGCTTCCTCGCATTGGTCTCAAGGCTCCAAGGCGGCATCTGCACAACCGAGATCTCTTACTTGGATGGCAGGGTGGTACTCCGCACCACGCCCGGTTCCGTCCGCCTAGATGTCGTCGCGGGCCACCCGGCAGCCCCGGTCCGCACCTATGAGATCAGAACTGGACACAAGGCCTTGCCATCCGCCCGGCTGAAAGCCATCCGCCGGCACTTGCCTGGCCGTGGCACCGTTCCCGTGGTGCAGCTCCGCCCGTGAGAAAAAACCAGTTTGAAGGCCTCCTGCGAAACCTGCTGCACTTGCTCCCCGGTTATTCCGTGTCAGGTTGGCTGCTGCACCGCCTTGCGCGACATGATATGCTGCTCGGTTTCTGCTGCGATCCCTCCGGGTTCGATCCGGAACGCTTCGCACTGGTTGCCTTTGCCCTGCCCCTCTTCGTCCCGCTGCACAGCGGTTTGCATCTCAATTTCGGCAGACGTCTGCGCGATACCAACCGCCGGGAGATCTGGTGGAATCGGCTCGGGCAAGATACGGCCTCAACGCTGGTTCCCGCCATCCTCCGGGCCAATGCAGAGTTTTTCCATCCTCATATAATTGATTCCGACCCGTCCGACCTTCTCCGTTCATTGGGCAACCCGTCGGACCCCTACCTGGTCGAGGCCCTCGCCTTCTGCCACGCCCGGGCCGGCAGGACTTCCGCAGCCCGTCATTCTCTGAAGACCCTCACCGGTTCCCTCGATCCCGCAATCCCTTGGCATAAAGCCATGGCTACCCGTCTGGCGAGCTTGGACTCGCTACTCGTTCACTCACCTGGCGAACTTCTCACTCACATGGCTGGCTGGAGCGAAATCTACCGAAAGCAACTTAGACTAGAATGAGGGTCACAGGGTCCCCCAAATGATGAGCCTTTCGGCATCAATCTTGCCAAAGAGTATTTTCCCCAAAACCAGCAATGCTTCATGCCCTTGGGGCCAAGCCAGCCAGATGAATTCCCCGCCACAGGACAGAATTCGCCGCCCTATGGCCGAAGT
>CAIWHS010000219.1 GCA_903912515.1 uncultured Planctomycetaceae bacterium | reverse complement strand
GACAATTCCCTCGCTTTGCCAGCTTGGTCAAAGAACAAATTTGCCATAGGCGCACTCAAATCAATCCGCTGAAAATCCCGAAAATCAACAGGGTCCGGCGCGGTTGACCAAACACCCCCAAAAACATCCGGGTAACGCACCTGCAGCCACAAACTGCTCCAACCCCCGGAACTGTGACCGGTTACCAGTCTGGTACCCCTACCGCGCCCAACTCGGAATTGCTTCTCCAATTCCGGTATCAATTCTTCCGTCAAGGCTCGGCCGCAAGGTCCGTTATTTTGTGAATCAGCAAATACATGGTGCCCATTCGGACAATCAGGGTCTAAAACGACCCAAGCGGCATCGGTTTCTCCAAGCTTGGTGTAGGGCCCACCAACCCGCCCTGCTGCACCAAAATGATTGCCACCAAATCCGGGAATTTCATACACGACAGGGAAAATCCGGTCCGGGTTCTGCTCATAGGTGGTAGGCAACACCACCCCGGCCCTCATGAATACATCCCGCTTGTAAAAATCGCTCAGCAGCTTGCTTTTAACTTGGACAAAACGAACGCCAGGAACCATGGGGGTTGGCCGCTCTTCCCACACCTGATCAAGAGTCAGGCTGATTTTTCCTCCTTCCCGGCCTGAAAGCTGGACAGGCGGCAACACCGAGTACAAGTTCCCAGGAGATGCGGAAAAGCTCCTTCCGCCAAGATTCAGGTCCATCACCGCCTGTACAGTGTATTTGCCGTCGCTAACATCCTTCATGGCAACTGGAAAACCCATCGCACCAGCACCCAATGCCAACTTTTCCTCTGCCCGCCAGCCCACCACATCCATGGCGAAAAACGGTTCAGGATTAAACCAATCCGGGCCGGACATCAATCCTCGGGGTGAGCCTTTGGTAAGCAGCACATACACCCGGCCGGTGAATGGACCTGCCAATTTTTTCGCCGGGTAAGTCAATTCAAATTCCAAGGGCCCGACAGCCATCGAAACTTGTGGTAACAGAAAAATCAGCAGGCCTAGAAGTGATCGCATCAGTTCACCTGACTTCCTGGGTGTAGTTTTTTCCACTGTTCTTCCGCCGAACTCGGTTGCCCATACAAAATGTCCACCTCCGCGGGATTGTCATATTGGTTTTGGGCCATCCGTTGGCAGCCTGCTTTCCACAGCCCGGCCACATCGGGAACTGAAGGGGCTCCAGGTGAGATTGATACACCCATAGCCGACGCCCGCCCAATACCCGGCCCGGCAAGTTGGGTTGAAAATATTGACGACTGGGGAGCCTCTAATTCGTTCCAAAACCTTAACTCAAGAGCTGAAACAGCTTGCCACCCATCAGTACCCTTTGCAAAATCTTGCATAAAAAAACGACCTCGTAAGGCATCGGCCACCATTCTTGCTTTTGTCCAATCGGATGGACATTGCCAAGCCAATCCTTCCAGTGTTGGTATAGCGATAAGTTTGGCTCCCCTCACCAGAGTGAAAGCAAGCGCGCTTGCCAATCCCACCCGAAGTCCGGTGTATCCACCCGGCCCTATCGACACCGCTATGGCTTCTATGTCACTAACTCCTAATCCATTTTTTGCCAGCAACTCCGAAAGTTTAGGAGCCAAATCACCCGAATTACGTTTCAATGCGCCAAGGGCGCAGCTATCCACTACCCCAGAAGCATTGGCCAATGCCAAAACCGACGGCGTTTCCGCCGTTTGCATCACCACCATCCACTTAGCCATACCTTTAAATTCCACGCTATCCCTCGCACGCAATTTCCTAAGTCAATAGCGCCCAAAGAATCTTATTTTCACTAGCATGATACCTGAAAGGGCAGGGCGATGAACCTGCCTTCTTGGCCCAAATCAAAAGCCTTCCCAGGAGGTTGGATCGAATGGTGAGTGACCCCGCATTCTGGATGCTCTACACCGATGGCGGATCAAGGGGAAATCCTGGCTTGGCAGCATATGCTTTCGTGCTGATTGATCCCGCTGGTGGCATTTATCAGGAAGCCGAATGCATTGGCCATCTCACCAATAATCAGGCCGAATACTACGCCCTCCTTAACGGCTTGGAAGCTGCCTTGGATCTGGGGGTTGCAAGCCTTCATGTGCGCAGCGATTCAGAACTGATGGTCAAACAAATGCAGGGCCTGTATCAGGTTAAAAACGCTGACTTGCGCGAAATTTATCAAAAAGCCAAAGCTTTCCAGGGGCGGTTTTCCGGAAAAGTGAAATTCGAGCATGTTCGCCGGGAGTTAAACAAGCGTTCCGACGAATTGTGCAATATGGCAATGGATGGTAATCCAAGCCCCAAGATCAGGGGCCCCCAGTTGCGCGATGCCTTCATCCAGGTTAATCCTGATGCATTGGCAAAAGCTTCAGCAAAGTCCGCCAAACCAAAAACTAAAAATCCCCCAACTGCCGAGCCCCTCAATTGCAACGAATTCCCCTCAGGCCTTCTTCTGGTGTTGGATGAAGCTTTACGCAGAGCAGCGACAGGCCAAGAGGTCAACTCAAGGGCTCTGGCTTCCCAATTGGCACCATGGTTGGCACCTAAGGTTTAATTCCAACCAAATATAAAACGGTTGGCACAATATCAGAAATCATAAGCCAGCTCGCACAAATTGCGAATATCACCAAAAACAGAATTCTCAGCGAAAAAGATCCACTCTGGTCCGCTTGGTTACCTTCCCTAACCTCCTCCCCAGAATTGGGTTGGACGGAAGGCGATTTGCTTGCCTGCTCTTTGCCTTGGGTGTTGCTCACTGGCCAAATACCCTCCGCTTCAAATCGTTATAAATCACAAAGGCAAAAAGGCTGAGAATAAATAACAATCCGACATAATTTGCCCCTGCCGACACCCAAGCCGGCGGGGCCCTCCTGGCTACCGCTTCATAAAGCAGGAAAACCATATGGCCCCCATCCAGCAAGGGAATGGGAAGAAAATTAACCACAGCCAAATTGATTGAAATGATTCCAAGAAAAAGTACTAAAAGTAATGGATCCTGAGCCGCTGAAAAAGCTTGCGCGGCGATTTCAATGGGGCCACCCAAGCTGTCGGTCGAAATGTCACGGGTAAAAATACGCGCAATATTCATGTAAATGGTTTGCACCCACCTCCTGGTCTGGTGCCAACCCATCCACAAAGCTTGGCCAAGCGTTTCCGCTTTCTCTATGTGCCAGTCTTCCTGAAATATGAAACCCCGCTCCACCATGCTCCTTTCCGTATCCACCCCTGCCGGAACAGAAACTTCCAACAACTCTCCCGACCGGCGAACCTTCAGTAATATTTCCGACCTTGCTACGCCTGAAACCCGTTGGTCTTGGATTTGTTCATCAAGCCAAGCCCCTTGGTCCAATCTTGGCTCAATGCCAGCGGTTGGTTTTCCGGCCCCGCCGGCTTTGGTTGCCAGGTCAACCCACCGAATTGCAGGCTTTTCAGGCACGGTCAAACGCTCGCCATCTTTAGCTGCTTTTCCCTTACTTTCGGCCGACTGGGGGTTGGGCTGAATGGCTACCATCTCAATCCGGTCGCCGGTTTTCAATGGGCTCTTTTCACCAGCCAGCGTCACAACCGTTTCCACCCGGAAAGCAATTCCCAATTCGGGAATGCTCATGGGCGAATCAGGATAAACTGCCGACTCCTCAGAATTGCCCCACAAAGTGTCCCATTTAAGGGTAATTGGGGCCTCCAACGGTTTCGACTCCTGGTGTTTGTGCTCGCGGTTCAAACTGACACGCACTTTGGCACCCGGGCCGGCTGCCTTCACCTTCTCCCGCAACCGTTGGGGCAAACCTAGCGGGTCCACCGCTCCCGAAGTCAAATCCAGAATCGCATTTGGCTTATCCTCCGCTGTCAGCACCTCCAACTTGGTGAGCTTGTCACCCTCCTGAATATCCATTTGCGCGGCTGGCGATCCATCACGCAACGCAGCAACCAGCCCCATCCCAAGCCTTCCAGGCAAAACCCTGCGCAGTGCGGCAGGCACCAGGATTCGCACTCTGGACCCTTCTGTGGCAGGCTTTTCATCCTTGGTGACCGTTGCAGGCTTGCGTTCCACTTCCAATACGATCGGCTTGCCCGCACATTCCTGCAGCCGCTTGCGAAAGTCTGAATAGTCTTTCAATGGCAAAAGCTGAAACGGATCAAGCGTGTTGGCCAAATCGCTCATGGCTACAACCTTGTCATTGAATCGAAAGCCATCCATAGGCCATTCCAATTCCCCGCCTTCATTTTGAGCCAATCGAATGCGTAACGACTTGCCAGGAGCGGAAAGTAATGCCTTGGAGAGTTCCTCAGCCATCGCGAGCCGTTCCTTTGAAGGCAACAGTTTGTCTGCGATAGTTTCACCCCAAGCGCTGGGATACTTGTCCGCAGGCCACGGCAACGCACGGCTAACGGCTGCTGCGCTACCTGGGTAATACGGGCCTTCCACCTCGCCACGCGGGGGTGGTGAAATCAGGTCCAACAAGCCTCCCGGCGTTTTGGCGATGCCAATAACCGGGTTTTTCTGGTGAGGCCCCCGTACAGGCGCAATCGAGAGGGTTTCGTTGCTTCCGTCAGACTGCTTCACCCTGAAATCAAGCTGAACGCCTCCTCGGGATAGGGCAACCTCCATCCGCAGGTCATCAAAAGAAGCGATAGGCTTGCCATTGATCGACTCAACCGTTGCCCCGCTCCGCATACCGGCTTTCCATGCCGGACCACCTGAAGCCACTAGCCAAACAGTGGGATCAACCTGCCTAAGACCTTGGGTTCGGAATACCAGCAAAAAACAAAATAAACCGAAAAGGATATTCATGATCACCCCCGCAGAGATGATCAGCATCCTTTGTAAAACCGTTTTTTTCTTGAAGGACCGAGGGTTGTCGTCTTCCTCTTCAGTCCCTTCACCCACCATCTGCACATAGCCACCCAGCGGCAGGGCACCCACCATGTACAAAGTTTCACCCCAACGAAATGAACAACCAGGCAATGCCGGCCCAAAGCCAATACTGAAAGTCTTCACATAAACATCGCACCCCTTGGCGGCCAAAAAATGGCCCAGCTCATGGACAAAAATAACCAGCCCAAGACCTGCAATCACCAAGGCTGCCTGAACCAGAGCCATGGGCCCCTGCTTCATCCACAACCACCCCGCCCCAATTCCCAAAATGGCAAAAAACAGCGCATTTTGCGCCAACCACGAGGCTGGTGACACCGGTGCAGGGGACGCTAATTCCCCCTGGCCGCTCACAGGACTCAGTTTGCCATTGTTGTCTGATTGTTCTGCCAAAGCACAGCCTCCTTGCGAGCCCAGCCGTCCGCTCGCCGCAAATCATTCAAGGCAGGCGATGCGTCGTGGGTATGTGCCCCCACCACTTCCACCACCAACTGGGTGATATCCAAAAATTTCAAGCTACCCGCCAAAAACCGCTCCACCGCAACCTCATTCGCCGCATTCAGAACCGCGCCAGCAGTTCCTCCAGCTTGGGCCACAGCTAATCCTAGGTCCAAAGCAGGAAATGCTTCCCGGTCAGGCTGCTCAAAAGTCCATTTTGACAAAGCCCGCCAATCCAAGCGACGGGTAGGGCCCCAAACCCTGTCGGGCCAAGTCAATGCATACTGTATGGGTAGCCGCATGTCGGGTGGGGACGCTTGGGCCACAACCGAACCATCAACAAACTCCACAAAACTGTGGATCACACTTTCTGGATGGATAATCGCATCCAGCCTGTTCACAGGCATGTCAAACAGCCATCTCGCCTCAATGAGCTCCAAAGCTTTGTTCATAAGGGTGGCGGAATCAATGGTGATTTTTTTACCCATCCGCCAAGTTGGATGTGCCAGCGCCTGCTCAACCGTAACCTCTGCCAGTTCACAACGTTTTCGGCCCCGAAATGGGCCACCGCTTCCGGTCAAAACCAGTTTTTCTACCCGCCCAAGCGCCCCGGGCTCCTGCAACAGCTGAAATAAAGCACTGTGCTCACTATCCACGGGCAGCAGTTTGGCATTCCTTCTCTTTGCCAGATCCAAAACCAAAGCACCAGCCAAAACTAAGGTTTCTTTGTTGGCAACAGCCACATCTTTGCCAGCTTCCAGCGCCGCCCAAGTGCTATCCAGCCCCGCAGCCCCCACAATGGCCGAAACTACCAACTCATGGCCCGGCCCGGCTACCTTTCGAGCCAACGCATCCTGCCCCACAACCAATTCACATCCCGAGGGTAAATCCCCCTGCTTCAATCCAGCAGCCGCAACAACATCAGTAACTGCAACCCAGTCCGGACGGTGTTTTTCGGCCTGTTCTTTCAGTAATCGAGTGTTCGAATGCCCAGAAATTCCCGCTACCTGAAGTCTTTCGGGTAAATGCGCTGCCACATCCAGACAATTAACCCCAATGGTTCCTGTCGAACCAACAATGGCAATTCGTTTGGGGCCACTCGCACTTGCTGAGTGATTCGACTGCCCCATCAGGTTGGAATTGCTTAAACCCACTGCTAAAAACCCCGACAATCTTACAGCTCCTGGCAGTCCCTTCCGCCAGATTCCAACCAAGCGGCGATCTTAGTCCGGTTCCGCCCAGGCCAGCAAGCTGGAAAGACCACTCCTCGCCCTCACAATACCCTCACAATTGCACCCATAAGCAATTTCCAGCCCGAAGTACCTTTTATTCCCATGCTTGTCAGGGGCTTTCACTATGGCATACTGAAGTAGATTGAAGCGGTTGAAGCAATTCAGCCGATTTGACATAGCGGCGACCTTTCTGGTTTGCCCTGCTTTCCAAGGGGTCGAGCAGCCCACTTGGTACTTTTTCCGCCGGGTTTCGGTTGCACGGCACGGGAGTCAAGGTTCATGGCAAAGGCCCAGGGCAACTTCTCAGACCTCCTTGTTCGTGACAAGATCCTCAGCCCTGACCAGCTGGAAGAAGCTCGGTCCATGCAGGAGCAATCCGGCGCCAAACTCCAGGATGTTCTCGTCAAGTTGGGCTATTGCTCCATCGATCAGGCCATGAAGGCCTTCGCAGAGTTCAACAAACTCGACTACATCGACCTCACCGACAAAACCGTTCCCGGCTCCGTGGTCGAACTGGTTCCAGAATCCATCGCCCGCGAAAACATTATTTTCCCCGTCGAAATGGATGGCCCCGCACTCAAGATCGCCATGAGCGATCCCACCAATTACGAAACCATCACCAAACTCCAATTCATCCTCAATAAAGACATCCTCGCCTCAGTGGCAGCCCGCGAACAAATTATCGATGCCATCAACCGTCACTATGGCCAAACCGAAACCGAATCGGTCGACTCCATGCTGGCAGAGTTCACCGATACAGCCATCGACTTCACCGATACCGAAAACACCGGCAGCAATGACAACAGCGCCGATGCAAACGGAAGCGACGCACCAATCATCCGCCTAGTCAACCTCATCATCCAAGAAGGCATCAACACCCGCGCCTCCGATATCCACATCGAGCCATTCGCCGAGCGCATCCGTGTCCGTTATCGCATCGACGGCGTCCTCGTCGAGCGCGATAACCCACCGCGCCGCCTTCTGGCCCCGCTGCTTTCTCGCCTTAAAATCATGGCGAATATGGATATCGCCGAGAAACGCCGCTGCCAAGACGGCCGAATCAAACTCACCTTGGGCGGCAAACACTTCGACATGCGCGTCAGCATGCTCCCAACCTGCCATGGCCAGTCCTGCGTCATGCGCATCCTCGACCGCAGCAACATCAATGTCAGCATCAAAGACCTGGGCTTCAGCGAAACCGATTACGCCCGCTTCAACAACATCATCAAACGCCCCAACGGCATCTTCTTGGTCACCGGTCCCACAGGCTCCGGCAAAACCACCACGCTCTATTCCGCACTCAACGAGATGAACCGCCCAGACAAAAAAATCATCACCGCAGAAGACCCCGTCGAGTATTACCTTCCAGGTATCAATCAGGTCGAAGTGAAACACAAAATCGGGCTCGATTTCGCCCGAATCATCCGCGCCATGTTGCGCCAAGCCCCAAACATCATCCTCGTCGGTGAAATCCGCGATCCCGAAACCGCCGAAATCGCCGTCCAAGCCTCCCTCACCGGACACTTGGTTTTCAGCACACTCCACACTAACGATGCCCCAAGTGCCATCACCCGCCTCGTCGATATCGGCGTCCAGCCCTTCCTCGTCGCAAGTTCCGTCATTGCCATCATGGCCCAACGCCTGGTCCGCATCGTCTGCCAAAAATGCAAAGCCCCCTACGAGCCACCTGAAAAAGAAATCAGAGCCGCAGCCATAACCCCAGAACAGCTAAAAACCGCTAATTTCATGATGGGTCGCGGCTGTCCCCACTGTAATAACAAAGGCTACCGGGGCCGAAGGGGCATCTTCGAAATGATGCGAATGAACGGGCCACTACGCGAAATGACCTTCAAGCGCGAACCCACTCAAGCCATCCGCCGCGTCGCCCTCGCCGGTGGCATGACCAACCTTTTGTCCGACGGCATCATGAAGGCACTCAAGGGCCTCACCACGCTTGAAGAGGTGCTCAGCTCTTGCCATCACGACCCATCGCACGATGCCGCACCCCCCGAATCTCCCCAAAAGGATGCCAAAGAGCCGGCCAAAGCAACCAAATAACCGCCTAAAGGCGTTTTTAGGTTGCTGAAGTTCCTAAAGGCCCCATAATTTCCAGTAACGACTCAGCACGAATTAACAGTTTGGGCCAGTTTCTCAAACAACTAGGGCAGGGCAGTGTAGCCCTCCCTCATTTCTGTTCTCGCAAACCGATGGAGCAGGCAAAATATGGGTCTCAACGGCTCCGTTCTCATCGACAAACTCCTCCACACAGTCATCCAGCTCAAAGCCTCCGACTTGCACATCTCCGTGGGCCAAACCCCACTGGTGCGAAAGTCAGGTCGCATGCGCAAACTCGATGTCAAGGAACTCGAGGCCGATGACACCATGGCGCTGATGAAATCCATCACGCCTGACAGAAACCAGCAAGAACTCCAAGAGCACGGCGGCACCGACTTCGCCATCGAATTTGTCGATGGATACCGCTTCCGCGTCGCTGTTTTCAAGCAGCGTGGCTCCATTGGTATGGTCTTGCGCCGTATCCCAAGCCAATTCCTCACCTTCGAGCAGATCGGCATGCCCGAGGCTATCAAACGCCTCATCACCAGGCCCCGTGGCCTACTCCTGGTCACAGGCCCTACCGGCTCGGGCAAAACCACCTCCCTCGCCAGCATGCTCAACTTCATCAACGATAACTACGACCGCCATGTCATCACCCTCGAAGACCCCATCGAGTACTTCCACAAAAACAAGAAAAGCCTCTTCAACCAGCGCGAAATTGGCGTCGATGTCGCCAGTTTCAAAGAAGGCATCCGCCGCGCGCTCCGTATGGATCCCGACATGATCCTCGTCGGTGAAATGCGCGATCTCGAAACCATCCACGCCGCCATCGAAGCTGCCGAAACCGGTCACATCGTCTTCGGCACCCTCCACACCAACTCCGCCAGCTCCACCATCAACCGTATCATCGATGTCTTCCCACAAGACGCCCAAGACCAAATCCGAACCCAGCTCTCCACCGCCCTAATTGGCGTGCTCTCCCAAACCCTCATGCCCAAAAAACCCGAAGGTGTCATTGCCGCCTACGAGATGATGGTGGTCACCGCCGCCATCGCCAACCTCATCCGCGAAAACAAAACCTACCGCATCGACTCCTCCATCCAAACAGGCCGAAAAGACGGCATGTTCCTCATGGATGAAAGCCTCTTCAACCTCTGGAAAAACGGCCTCTGCGACAAGGAAGAATGCCTCATCAAGGCACAAAAACCCTCCGAACTCGCGGGCCGTATTGCCATGGCTGAAAAAGGCCTCTTCGATGAAGATGATGGTGACGGCAAAGATTTCGAGGATGATGACGACGACGATTGATCGTCCCATCTCCCAGGCCCGGCTACCGATTAAACAGGCCGGCCTGACCCAATTCCTCTTCGTATTCAATGAAATGGGCCCCGGTTCATCCGGCTGCCTGTCGATGGAAGATGATGGGCCATCACGCCCGGGATAACGCACCATGGCTGAACCGCAAAATCCGCAAAATCCCCAGCAACCGCCCCGTCCAGCAGGTGCGCTGCCCCCCACACAGCCCGCCTCCCCCCGCCCAGCAGGCACAGCACCAGCCCAACCCGGCCAACCTACATCCCCCCGTCCAGCAGGCTCCGCACCAGCCCAACCCGGCCAACCTG
>CAIWHS010000218.1 GCA_903912515.1 uncultured Planctomycetaceae bacterium | reverse complement strand
TCACCTATGGTAAATGGGTATTGGCGACCATAGGGGGTCTAAATGGCTTATGCCTCAAGATCAGGGCGTGCATCTACCAGTACAAGATCACCACGGGCGTTTGCCGTATGTGATCGGTGCGGTATTTGGTACAATCACGATCAGTTATCATGGCAATTTGATTGGGCGGGCGCTTCTTTAATCAAGTAAAATCGCCTTACTTATCAGCTCCCGGCTGCCCACCATCCGCTTTGCCTTCGCCATCCCCGGTACCATCCGGATCATTCACCCTGGTAAGCATCATTTGCTCCACCTTGGCTCCTCCGCGGTGAACCAGAACGGTCGCCTCATCCTTGGTCAAGTTGCTCAAACCAGCCTCGTATACCGGCTCTTTTTTGCCATCGACTGTCCAGGCAACCCGTTGCGTTTTCTTGTCCAGCTTGCCCGTGACCTTTTTGCTGGAATCCTCAATGGCATTGTAATAAGTGCCACGGATAATCCCCTCCTGGTTCAAGGCTAATTGGATGAAATTGCTAGGGTTTGACTCCTTCTCCCGCGTGAGTGCGAAAACCCCTAAAGACTGCCACTTGTCATCCTTCTTAAGCTGGGTATCTGGATTATCACCTTGGGCGGCCAGATCACTGGCCTGTTGGGCATACTCCGTGGCCGTACCCGCAGGCTGACCCTGGACATACACCGTGTCTCCCTGATAGGTGATGGTAGATCCATAGTTGTAGGGTATTGGTGTCGCTCCACAGCCGCACCAGTTGCTCAATCCGCCCCAGGCCATGGAGGTCAACAAACCTGCTCCCAATCCCCAACCAAATCCTCCGCCATACCAGCCACCCGGCCACCAAGGCCCAAAATGATTGCCATACCACCCCCGGCCACCATAAAAGCCACCATTGTAGAAATTGTTACGCACCAAATCGCCGTTACGGTTCAGCGAACCCATCGAATAGTTACGCAAATTATTGCCGCTAAAATTGCCAATGTTGCCCCGGTTGGCGTAGCGCGAAAGGTTCATTTCTCCTGGAAATGCCCCTCGGTTGTTGAAGCCATCAACTCCTCCGCGGGCCCCACCAAAACCTTCCACTCCTCCACGGGCCCCACCAAAACCGTCCACTCCTCCACGGGCCCCACCAAAACCATCCACCCCTCCACGGGCCCCACCAAAACCATCCACCCCTCCACGGGCCCCACCAAAACCGTCTACTCCTCCACGATTACCTTCCATGCCCCCTCGGGCTCCTTCAAAACCACCTGCGCTACCTGGGCGGAGAGTTCCACTAAACCCCTCGCCAGGCCGAGTTCCGCCAAAACCACCCGGTCGATCTACCCCGCCAAAACCACCTCCAGCCCGGTCCATGCCTCCAGCCCGGTCCATGCCTCCAGCCCGGTCTGCACCGCCAAAACCACCGCTTGGGTGATAACCACCACCACCGAAGCCGGTACTTGGATGGTATCCACCACCACCAAAGCTACCTCCGCCGTGGTAACCCCCACCGCCGCCACCACCATGGCCAAATGCCAAAGAGCCCAATCCAACCGCGGAAGATAACACCACCAACCCGACCATCACTGCTGCCGCTGTTTCCCTGCGATCTAACAACCACATCGGACACCCCCCAACTACTTGCTTTGCGATTTATTTTTCCTGACGAACCTTCACACCTGCCCGGTCATTTTTGGCGCTTGAAATGCAAGGGTTTCTGATCAGGGAGTCGAACTCCATCAATCACCCGTTCAATAGGCTGCCACAAAAACTCATCCTTGCTGATAGGCGTCAGCACATGAACCGAGCCAACCCGGTTGCCAATTTCCGGATTACCCGGCTGGCCTAGCAACACACTGTTCAAGGTGTGCCCATCACTTTCCAAAACTCCCTCCGCCCGACCACCTGTCGATTCGAATATCCAGGTCCTTATCGCCGCATCATGCCTGTCCGCATGCAAGATCTGGATCGATTCCACAGCAGGCGCATCTTTACGCTGTCGCTTCAGGTGAACCACCAGCAACTGCCCTTCCAACATCTTTTGGATGCCGCCTTCTACCACCAACCCCTTGTCTTCACCTTCTGTCGCCTCCGCTTTCCACTTGCCAACCAGCCAGCCAAGGTCCTCCAATGAAGCCTCGGGAACCGCCACCACGGTGGAACTGGCAATCTGCCAATCATTCCCTTCCTTGACCCGCAAGCTTTCAAATTTGGAGCTGAACCAACGGGCATCCGCATTTTCCCGAACCCGAATCACACCAGCTACCCGCACCGTCTCCTCACCCAACACCCTCACCCGATCAACCTTAATTTCCATCTGCGCCTTCGGGGCCCGCACAAAGGTCGAACGAATGAAGTTCACAATGTTCGCCCTACCCTGCAAAAACCTCCCCGCCTCGTTCAACTCCGCCTGGGTGGTCCAATGTTTCCCTAGTGTTTCAAAATCTTTTTTGCTGAAAGCTTCTGCATACGCATTAGCCTCGGCCTGCATCTTCGCCATCATCGCGTCATTGAGGCTGCCTTTGGGGGCAGCGGTCGGTGCTCCCCCCTCCTGGCCAAAGCCCGGTTGAAGACCTGGTAAAAGCCCAACAGCGGTCAGCAATACACGGAAAATGAATGCTCGCATTTTATGAATCCCGACAAAGGTTAAAAACAAAATTCACCCAGGTGGTGATTATACTCCCTACGCCAACCATATGGCACCAGGAGGCTTGAAAAATCGGTTGAACAAAAAAGCCCTGGCGCGTTTCTGTCGAAAGCACCAGGGCCCAAATAATCAAGAGGCCAGCGAATGTCGTAAAATCTCGCTTATTAAAACGCCTTTTTTATCCCAAACCCAGCGTGGCCCTCCTCACTCACCAGTCTGGCTACCACCCGATCCACTCTCAGGCTCATTCACCCGAACCAACAGCATCTGCTCCACCTTGTCTTTGTTCTGATGAACAAGAATGGTCGTTTGGTCCTGGGTCAGGTTGTTCAATCCCGCTTCATAAACAGGGCTTTTCTTACCATCCACTGTCCAGGCAACCCGTTGGGTCTTCGTGTCCAATTGACCCGAAATTTTCATGTTGGAGTCAGTGACCGCGTTGTAATATGTCCCACGCACCACACCCGCCTGGTTCAGTCCCAACTGGATAAAGTTACTCGGGTTTTTCTCGTCAGCCCTTCCAAGGGCGAACACCCCCAAAGACTTCCACTGCTCATCCTGGGCCAATTGGGCTTTATCACCTTGGGCAGCGAGGTCACTTGCCTGCTGGGAGTATTCCTGCGGGGTACCCACAGGCTCACCCTGAACAACCACCTGATCATCCTGATAAACAACAGTCGTCCCGTAGTTGTAGGGCACAGGCACTGCCCCCGTTCCAGTCCACGATGCGGCGTTTGCAAAAGTTGCGCCCGCCAAAAATCCAACACCCGGGCCAACATAAGCCCCAGGCCACCAGGGCCGAAAATGGTTGTCATACCAGCCAGCCCCTCCGTAATAACCGCCACGATAAAAGTTGTCACGAACCGCCGCTCCCGAAGTGTTCAGCGTATTGATGGAGTAAGGCCGAACAGCATTGGCCCCATACCTGTTAACTCCGCCAACATTCGCATAGCGTGAAAGGTTCATTTCTCCTGGAAAGGCTCCCGGCCTTCCAATGCCATCCACACCACCAATCCGGCCATACCCATCCACCCGACGACCGTCATCGCCACCAATCCGGCCATCTCCATCCACCCGGCGACCATCATCACCAATCCGGCCATCTCCATCCACCCGGCGACCATCATCACCAATCCGGCCATCTCCATCCACCCGACGACCGTCATCCCCAACCCCACCCGGACGCCCCGCACCATCAACGCCACCGGGGCCACGCCCAGGACCGCCAACACCACCCGGGCCACGGCCTACGCCTCCAACACCTCCAGGGCCACGCCCCGCATCGTCAACGCCACCGGGCCCACGACCAGGACCGCCAACACCACCCGGGCCACGGCCTACGCCTCCAACACCTCCAGGGCCACGCCCCGCATCGTCAACGCCACCGGGCCCACGCCCAGGACCGCCAACACCACCGGCGCCCCGGCCCGCATCATCAACGCCACCGGGCCCACGCCCAGGACCGCCAACACCACCAACCCCACGGCCGGGCCCACCAACCCCTCCGGGCGAGCCAAAACCTCCTGGCCCACCAACACCACCAGGGCGGCCAGCGCCGCCAAATCCACCGCCCCCGGGGCCTCTACCACCACCACCACGCTGGGGCTCGGCTCCAGCCAAACCCGAAAGGGCCACCATACCTCCCAAGCCCAATAAGCCCGCGCAAATCATTTGCCTGCCAATAAAATCAAACATGCTAACGCCTCCAATTGTTTTTAAAAGATATCTAATAGGGTGATACTACTTCGCCCTGCGAAACAGCAGCGGCTTTTGGTCCGCAACGCGAACCCCATCGATCACCCGCTCAATCACATGCCAGGTGAATCCGTCAGACCCTGTCGGGGTCAAAACCTGAACCGATTCTGATTTGGCACCAAGCGTCCCCACGGGTGGAACGCCTGTTAAAGCCGTGTTGTATGTGACGCCGTCATGCTCAATAAAGCCTTCCGCCCGGCCCCCGGTCGATTCAAAAAACCAGCATCGAATCGCCCCCTCCCGCGGGTCCGCCTGCAATACCTGTAAAACCTCTACTTTTTGGCCGTCTTTGCCCTGGGTGGACATTTTTCCTACCATCAATTTACCGCTTTGGGTTTTCTCAAACTTTGCCTCCACCGTTTGGCCGGTAGTTTTGTCAGTCGCCTGCCAGTTGCCAGCCAGCCATGACATGTCTTCCAAAGTCGCGTCCGCAATTTGCTCCATCTTGGTGCTGGCAATTCGCCACACACCATCTTCCTTCACCCTCAAGCTTTCAAATCGGGCTGAATACCAACGCGCCCGGGGAGAGTCGGTCTCGGTCATCCGAATCAAACCATTCACCCGGGCAAGATTGGGGCTCAAAGCCTTAACGCTTTCCACATCCAACTTCATTTGAGATTTGGGGTGCGCTTGGGCGGCTTGGCGAAGGAATCCCATAATTGCTTCCCGGCCACGAATGGTTTTCCCCTCGTCATTCAGCTCCGCTCCAAGCGTCCATTGCTCTGCCAATGTCTTGAAATCACCTGCATTTCTGGCTTTCACATAAAGTTGATCCGCCTGACGGATCTCGGCTGCCACATCTGCTGTCTTCCCTTGCGGGGCTTGGGCAACCACCACACCAAGGCCTGAAGTAGCCAATCCCAAGAAGGCAATTCCAGCCATTAAAAACAAATGCCGCATAAAGTGCTCCCATCAAAAACAAACTGTTGATTACTGCCGCTCATTGTATGCCAGAAGCCACAATCAGACTGAACCTTTCATAATTCTTCCTAAAATCTTCAGGGTCGGCAAATTCAGGGAAACATCCCGAGGCCCCTTCTAAAACCAACTAGGTAACCACCTTTGACCACCACGCGTGCTATAGTCCTGGATTTTGGCAATGTTGTTGCCTTTTTTAGCCATGCCTTGGCAGCCAAAAACTTGGCCGCTCTAGCCAAATCGCCGGTTAATCCTGAGGCCATCCAAAATTTTTGCTTCGGCAGCCCGCTCGACCACGCCTTTGAAAGAGGCCATGTGGCCACCAACGAATTTCGTCAACAAGTTAAATCAGAGTTCGCTATCGAAAAATCAGACCAAGAGTTTGACCAAGCTTTTGCCGATATTTTCCAAATCAACCCGGCGGTGGATGCCTGGTTGGGTCAGTTGAGGCGCAATGGCCCCTTGCTCTTGCTCAGCAACACCACCCCGCTTCACAGCGCCTGGTTCTTGCGGCAATTCAGGGACTGTATGCACCACTTCGACCATGTGGTGTTGTCCCACGCTGTCGGTTACCGCAAACCCGAAGCCCAAATTTTCCAACATTGCCAGCATTTGGTCGGCTTACCGGCAGAATCGATGGTCTTGGTGGACGATTTGGCTGACAATATCGCAGGCGCGCTCAACCATGGTTGGCGAGGCGTGCTGTATCATCCAAAAGTCGGTTTGGATCAAATTCTGGGGGCCTGATGGCCCAAGCTTTCACAAATTCTCCCAGTAGGTGGAAAACCAGCATGCATCCCATCGAATCCAGCGATCCCGCAGTTTGGAAATCGATTCTGGCAGAGCGCAAGCGCCAGCAAACCGGCCTGGAGATGATCGCCAGCGAAAATTACACCAGCCCCGCCATTCTGGCGGCCCAAGGCTGTGTCCTCACTAACAAATACGCCGAAGGCTACCCGGGCAAACGCTATTACGGCGGTTGCGAAGCGGTGGACGAGGTCGAACTACTGGCAATAGAACGCGCTTGCAAGCTTTTCGGGGCCGAGGCAGCCAATGTTCAGCCCCATGCGGGCGCCAGTGCCAATATGGCCGTCTACTTCGCCGCGCTCCAGCCCGGCGACAGCATCGTTGCCATGAGCCTTGCCCATGGGGGCCACCTCACCCACGGCATGCACCTGAATTTTTCGGGCAAACTCTACAAAGTAAACCACTACGGTGTGCGCAAGGACGATGAACGGCTCGACCTCGACCAAATGGAAAGCCTTTGCCGCGAGCACAAACCCAAGCTGGTTGTGGCTGGCGCCAGCGCATACTCCCGTGTCATTCCTTTCGACCAGATTTCAGAAATTTGCAAGCGTCATGGTGCGCTCCTCATGGTTGACATGGCCCATATCTCCGGCCTTGTCGCAGGCGATCAGCACCCAAGCCCTGTGCCTTGGTCCGACTTTGTCACCAGCACCACCCATAAAACCCTACGCGGCCCACGCTCAGGCTTCATTCTCTGCAAAAAAGAATGGCTCCCCAAAATCAATCAGGCTGTATTTCCCGGCCTGCAAGGTGGCCCCCTCATGCATGTGGTCGCCGCCAAAGCCATCGGCTTCAACGAAGCCAGCCAGCCAGCTTTCCGCGCTTATGCGGCCCAAATGGTTGCCAACTCACGCGCCCTGGCCCACGGGTTACTTGAGCAAGGTTTTCGCTTGGTTTCAGGCGGAACCGATAACCATCTGGTTCTTGTGGATGTCAATGCCGCCGGTCTTTCGGGAAAGGTCGCAGAAAAGGCTTTGGACCACGCGGGCATCACCGTCAACCGCAATGGCATTCCTTTTGACACACGCCCCCCACTCGATCCCTCGGGCATCCGCATTGGTTCCCCGGCACTCACAACCCGCGGCATGAACGAAACCCAAATGGCCCAAATCGCCCGCTGGATAGGGGCAATCCTGAAGGCCCCTGCAGACACCGCGGTCCAACTAAAAATCCGCGGCGAGGTGGACGAACTCTGCAAAGCGTTCCCCGCCCCCCACGAACACGCCTGATTCCCAACTTCATTCCATTAAAACCCGCAACCGGCAGACACTGAACAGTGCCTGCCGGTTGCTCTTTTTCCCTCCGCAGAGGTATTACAGGCTGCTGTTTATTGGCGGTTTTTGGCAAATATTAGCCCAAAACTAGGGTGTCACGCTGCCGTCCATCATTAAAACTAGAGGGGCATCCTGCAGGCTGGTTCGAACCTTCAGCTCCCGCCGAAATTCACCGGCACTTTTGAGCTGAATCTTAAAACTAAGGGTTTGGCTCATCGCCTGGGTCGGGGATAACTCACTCGCCAGTTCAACCCCTTGCCCTGTCCCATCGACCGCCAGAATCTGAAAGGGTTTTTGGCCACGCACCACCACGCGCCTGGTGAGCATGTCCGCAGTTGTCACACTACCCAATGCTAGTTTCTGGGGAGTCATGGAAATTCCTGATTCAATAGCCCCTTCCACCAAAATTGGCAGCATCGGCTGGTTGGGATCATTTGTTTTCAGGAAAATGCTGTCCTTAAACGCTCCTGTCGGGCCATCTGTCTTCAAACTGGCGCTAATTTCATAACCCACCCGCCCAGGTTCGCGGTAAAGCTGCCGAACCGTTGCGACAACCGGCACCTGATTAGTCACCACCTCGCGAATTTCCAGCGGAAAAGTTCCCGCATATTCCATCAAAACCTTTTGGTTGGCCTCCACACCCGAAGCCTGGGGGCCAAACTGGATCAAGCCAGGGTTGAACACCAAGTCTCCCCGGGAACTTGCAGTCACCTTCAACTCGGCAGAAGAAACAAATTCAGGGCCCACCGTCACCCGAACGCCCACATTTTTAGGACCATCAAATCGCTTGCTATCCATTGATACATCAATGGTGCCCGTTTCTTTAGGCTCCAAAAAACGCTTGCTGGCTACCGCAGAAACACACCCGCAACCAGGTTGAATCTGCACGATTTCCATTCGGACGGCGTAAATGTTCGTTATGGGAAACCTGAACAAAAGTTGGGAACCTTTGGGTACCACGCCAAAATCGTGGGCGGTTCCTTGCTGGAACATTTTTTCAGCCCAGCCTTGGGCACGGCCGGCTCCAGCCAGCACCATGTGCCAAAACACCATTAAAATTGCAAAACCAGCGAATTTTCCAGCTGTCATTGGGAGTCCACGCATCCTTGCATTGCCTCCAAAAGTTCACCATCCGCTTCAGAATAATATATGCGTGGTTTTCAGGCCAAGGGCGAGTGAAATCACCCCAGAATCTCCAATATTCCACCAATCCAGCCTACACAACCCAAAAAGCCCTAGTATACTTATCTCTTCTCTCGTCCCATTTAGAATTATTGTAAAAATCGGAATACATTTCCTATTTTTACCTTTGAATCGGCCGGGGCCAGTAGATCGAAATCAGGCTTTTTGGGACTCTGGGGGCTTTAGGTGGTAGCATTGCAGTGAAGTAGCTGCAAAACCCACTCAATACACCCAAAGCATCCCGGGGTGCCAAATCATCGAGGTACTCTAGCCGTTGAGTTTTTTTACAAACTACCCAGCCGTCAAAATCTCACAAAGTATGACGCTTTTTGGGTTCGTTGTAATTTCTGTCAGCCCTTGCCCAATAACTGGAGAAGTTAGCCCCAAGCAAAAAATCTCACTTTTCCCAAGGTTCATTGCGGAAAAGTGAACTGTTTTGCCGATGAGTGAGTCTGAGTCTTTGTTTTCGGTGATCGTTCCCACCCTTAACTGATCGTTACAAAGGATTTGTCATGACAATTAATAGCCGCAATTCTTGGATCTCCCGCATGTTTGGCACCAAGCTCTCAGCCAAACCCGCCAAAGGCAAAAAAGCAGTCGCTCTGGAATCCCTCGAGGACAGGCTCACCCCTGCCAGCTTCTACATCGACCCTATCAACGGTGACAACAGTAACAGCGGTACCCAAGCGTCCCCTTGGGCAACCCTCCAAGCATCTCTCGATAAAGTAGTAGTCGTGAATGGCGACACCCTGAATGTCAGACCTGGTTCTATGACTGAGCAAGGCACCCCTTGGGTCGCCAATGGTGATGTTGTTAGCGTGCTGGTTCAAAAATCGGTCATCATTCAAGGTACCGATGCGAGTTGGAACCCAATCACCAGTGCTTCCAATGTTCAAGCCACGGTTGTAATGGGCTCTCAAGGCATCAACTCTCAATCACTGTTGGTGGTTGATGCCCCCAATGTCACCATCACCGGTCTTGGCTTCGCTCCAAGCACCTCAGACTCTACCAACCCGGTGAATGGTCAAGGTAACTTGGTTTTTGTCGATACCACTAACTTCACCCTTTCAAATTCAGTTTTGGATGCCAACCGCGCCAATGCTGACACCCAAGCTCAGCCTGGCACCACCGCCACAGCTTTGTTCTTCTATGACCCGGCTCCTGTGGTCAATGGCTCGAATGTGATCACCGGTAGTAGCATCACTGCATTCACCGTGTCCAACAACCTGATTGGCGGTACCGTGTTGCTCGCCAATGGCACCGGTTACGGCACTTCCGCTCCAGGCACTGCATCGCCTTCTTTGGTCATTAGCGGTAACACCATCACCAAGGGGCTGTACGGCGCTGTCTACCTGATGGGCGACCTCGACGCAACCGTCCCTACCGGAAGCTTGTCCGACTACGACACCGGCCTTCCCACCATCACTGGCAACAACTTGGTTAGTAACCCTTTTGCCACCAACCCTTCTGACTCCGCCGATGCTAACAACGGTGCCTTCCAGTCGATCTACACCCTCCAAAGCACCCGCCCCAACATCGCCTACCTTAACAGTCAACTGACACAAAACACCATCACCAACTATGTGGCTGTAACCACCTCGGCAGGGACCGTCCGCCAGCAGGGCAGTGCCACCACCACCTATGGCTTCAATGTCTTCCCGTACCTCGACGCCCTCTCCGGTGTGACCGAGTTCTACCTCGATGC
>CAIWHS010000217.1 GCA_903912515.1 uncultured Planctomycetaceae bacterium | reverse complement strand
GAAGTCCGGCGACATTGCCAAGCTGTATGACAAGTGGTTCGTGCAGCCCATTCCCCCGAAGAACACCCGCGTTGGCCTGCCGGTCAGCGAGGCCACCAAGGCGGTCTGGGCTAGCCCCAACGACAAGCCGGTGGAAGACTACGCCAAGAAGTAAGCTGACGACTTGAGCCAACAAACCCCGCGGCGCCTGGCGTCCGCGGGGTTTGTGTTTTTTGCAGCGACGCGTTACAACCGACGACCTTTTTTCCGCGGAGCCGATCCCCCATGACCCTGGACTGGCAGGTATTTCTCACCGACGACGGCGGCGGCCGCACTTATCTCGAATGGATGATGGAGGCTTGGCGATGGACGCTGGCAGTGGCCGGCGCCTCCTGGGTGGTGGCCATGATCACCGGCGCCTTCTTTGGCACCCTGCGAACCCTGCCGAACAACCCCTGGTTGGTGCGTCTGGGTAACGCCTGGGTGGAACTGTTCCGCAACATCCCCATCCTCGTTCAACTGTTCATCTGGTACTTCGTGGTGCCCAAGATGTTCCCCGCCTTCCAGCAGGTGCCCGGTTTTGTGCTGGTGGTCTTCGGGCTGGGCTTTTTCACCTCGGCGCGGATCGCCGAGCAGGTACGCGCGGGCATCCAGTCGCTACCGCGCGGGCAGCGCTACGCTGCCATGGCCATGGGCCTCACCACGACGCAGACCTACCGGTATGTCTTGCTGCCAATGGCGTTTCGCATCATCTTGCCGCCCCTGACCAGCGAGTCTATGAACCTGCTGAAAAACTCCTCGGTGGCGTTTGCCGTGTCCATCGCCGAGTTGACCATGTTCGCGATGCAGGCCCAGGAAGAAACCTCGAGGGGTATTGAAATCTACCTGGCAGTCACTGGCCTCTATGCCCTATCGGCCTTTGCTGTGAACCGCATCTTTGCCTACATCGAGCGCAGGGTGCAGGTGCCCGGCTTCATCGCGGCCGGTGGTACCGGGGGAGGGCACTGAGCATGCTGGGCAACCTCGACCTCTCCTTCGTCAGCTGGGACATCCTCAGCAAGTTTGTCCTCAGCGGCTTCATTTTCAGCATCCAACTGACCATCGTGGCTACGCTGGGCGGCATCTTCTTTGGCACCTTGCTCGCGCTGCTGCGCCTGTCGGGCCGGCCGTGGCTGGTCATCCCCGCCACCTTCTATGTCAACGGCATGCGGTCCATCCCGCTGGTGATGGTGATCCTCTGGTTCTTCCTGATGGTGCCGCTGATCATCGGGCGCCCGGTGGGTGCAGAGGCCTCGGCGGTTATCACCTTCATTGCGTTCGAGGCGGCCTACTTCAGCGAAATCATGCGTGCGGGCATTCAGTCGATCCCGCGCGGTCAGGTCTATGCTGGTCAGGCACTGGGCATGACCTATGGCCAGAACATGCGCCTGGTGGTGCTGCCCCAGGCCTTTCGCAACATGCTGCCGGTCTTGCTCACCCAGACCATCATCCTGTTTCAGGACACCTCCCTGGTCTATGCCATTGGCGCCTATGACCTGCTCAAGGGCCTGGTGACCGCCGGCAAGATCTATGGCCGGCCCGAGGAGGCCTACCTGCTGGCCGCCATCATTTACTTCACTCTGTGCTTCGGCTTGTCCTGGCTGGTGCGTCGTCTGCAGGCGCGCATTGCCATCATTCGCTGAGTTTGACTGGGACTATTGAACATGATCGACATCAAGAACATTTCCAAGTGGTACGGCCCGGTGCAGGTGCTGAGCGATTGCTCGGTGAGCATCAACAAGGGTGACGTGGTGGTGGTGTGCGGACCTTCGGGCTCGGGAAAATCCACCCTCATCAAGACCGTCAACGGCCTGGAGCCGGTGCAAAAGGGCAGCATCACGGTCGATGGCGTGCAAGTCACTGACCCGGCCACCAACCTGCCCAAGCTGCG
>CAIWHS010000216.1 GCA_903912515.1 uncultured Planctomycetaceae bacterium | reverse complement strand
GCTACGGGTGGGATTTGGGACCGATACAACCATTTGTTTCAGGGGCTTACTTCTTGGCAGATATGGCACTCCTTCCCTATCATTTGGCTTCTGATCCCCTTCGCAGGTTTGAGTCAAATGCTGGTTACTGCCTGCCAGGTGATCAAGTTCCCTACATGCTCTATCCAATTGGTGCTAGCAGCACCGGTTCAGTGGCAGAGGCGGCTGCGGTTTTTGCCCTGATCGCATGTTTTCCCTAATTTGGCCTAAAACAATAACAGGCTGCAGAGGGTAATCCTTTGCGGCCTGTTTTTTTGTTTGTTATTGGTAATTTCCAAATTCAAATGGGGTTTTCGCCAACCATATTTTTTGTTTTGGCAGCATTTTTGCCAGCAAGCCACCCGGTGCTCCATGCGGCCTGAAAGTTGAAACCGCCAATTGGGCCGTCCAGATCCAAAACCTCACCTGCCAAAAATAAATTGGGATGTATTCGGCTTCGCATGGATTTGAAATCCACCTCCTCCAATGCAATTCCGCCAGAGGTGACCTCTGCTTTCTCGTAGCCCAAATTCCCAGTGACTTGAAGCTGGGCGGCTTTAAGCAAATTGATTGCCAGTGATCTATTGGCTTTTGAGAGTTCGGCAAGTTTGCAGCCTTGCAGTTGGTCTTTGGCCAACAGGGCATCCACCAACCGCCGAGGAATCCATTCAGCGATAAGTGAGGCTATTGACTTCTTTCCATGCGCTTTTGAATTTTCTTGAATTAGGACTGCGATTTCTTCACTCTTAAAGTTGGGCAGGAAATCGGCTTCAAGATATAGGCTTTTCGGTTCCTCCCAAGGAGCTTCAATTCTTGTGAGATTGAGAGGGCAGGGGCCCGTGATCCCAACATGAGTAAAGAGAACAGATCCTCGAGTGGAGCCAACCACATTTAAGCAATCGTTATTGTTCCTGACAGAGAGTGTAAGTTTGACATCTGGAACAGTGATACCAGCCAATTCTTTTACCCAAGGGGTGGAAATGGCGACAGGTACCAACGCTGGCCGTGTGGGCTGAATCGTATGCCCAAGACTAGCGGCAAATTTGTAACCATCGCCAGTTGTGCCACACCGTGGAAAAGAAAGTCCACCTGTCGTTAAAATAAAGGCCTTTGGCTTATAAAAACCTTTGGGGGAAACAGTCTCGATGATTCCGGCTTTGATGGAGATTTGGGTAACAGGTTCTGAGTACCTGAAGTCTACCTTTGCGCGTTCCGCCCGAAGCAGGATTGCTTGAAGGACATCGCTGGCCCGATTGCTAACTGGAAAAACCTTTCCTGTCTCTTCAACCTTGGTTGCTACCCCTTCGCTTTCAAAAAAATCAATAGTGTCCTGGGTCGTGAAGGAGGCCAAAGGTGAATGGAGGAATTTGCCTTTGGAACCATATGCAGAAACAATTCCCCTGTTGTCACAATGATGGGTGATGTTGCACCGGCTTCCACCAGACATCAGGATTTTTATCCCTGCCCGAGGATTTTTTTCCAAAACCACCACGCGCGCACCTGATTCGGCGGCAGCAATAGCGGAAAAGAGGCCTGCAGCGCCACCTCCCGCCACGAGGACGTCTGGAGAATCAGAAGGGGTATTCATTGAGTTATTGATTAGGAACCTAGGCTTTTGGCAAGATTGACAAAGGCTATACCCAGTTCGGTGGCATCCGCATCGACCTTGGATTGAGCCTCTGCCCATTTGGTGTCAGTCATTCCCGCTGGCCGTGGGGCGCAAGAAATTTCAATATAGGCTTTGGCTTTTGGTTCCGTCCCACTAGGGCGCAAAACCACTCTTGTTGATTCCCCTAATTCAAAAATGAGAACATTGCGAGCTGCGGCATCGGTTTCTCCTTGAATTGGGCCGAATTTTTCATCCGGGTCTCGCAAGTCGATAAATCGGGTCACTTTACGACCGGCAATTTCTGATGGTGGCGAAGAGCGCATTGAGTCCAGCATCCGGGCCATTCTTGCCCTTCCCGTGACACCTTCCATTTGGATGTTTACACCGTCGTTGCGAAAATACCCATATTTTTCTTGAAGTTTTAGCAGGTAATTCCACGCACTAGAACCTTCGCGCTTTAGAGTTAACGCCAATTCGGCCATAAGGAGGGCTGCTCCCGCTGCATCCTTGTCGCGGATATCCTGAGTCACAAGTACGCCATGGCTTTCTTCGGTGGCGATCACGAAATCTTCGACGCGTCCTCGCACTTCACCGTATTCGCCGGTGGTTTCCAGTGAGCGTAATACTTCTGCAATGTACTTGAAGCCAACCAGAAGGTCGTCCACCAGTTGAACCCGTTCTTTTTGGCAAATACGCGTGATCATTCTGGTGGTAACTTCAGTTTTCACAACAATTGGAGAGGAGGGAAGGATTCCCTGCTTTCGCAGCGCCTCAAGTTTAAAGGCGGTCAGCATGGCTGCTATTTGGTTGCCAGTAATGAACCTGAATTTACCCGAATCATCCGGAACCATGGCACCCAATCTGTCTGCATCCGGATCAGTGGCCAAAACCAAATCTGCCCCGACAGATTTGGCCACTGCTTCCGCCCTATCCATTGATTCGGGAACTTCCGGATTGGGGCTTTTGGTTACATTTGGAAACTGGCCATCGGGTTGCATTTGCTCCGCTACGGGGGCAACCTGAAAGCCGCGGGCTTCCAGCAACTCCATGGCCGTCATGGCTCCTACCCCATGTAAAGGGGTGAAAACAACCAATAGTTCACCTTTTTTAGGCGGGCTGGCCAAGGATTGCTTTTCAAGCAGGCGGATATAGTCTTTGTGAGGGCCGTTATCCAAAAAGGTAATTTGGTTTGATTTGACACCGTCTATCCAGTCCACTGTTTGAATGGTTTTGACTTTTTCGACCAAATCAGCCATGAGTTGGTCTTCCGGTGGCACAGGCTGTGCACCTCGTTCATCATAAAATTTCCCGCCATTGTCATCAGGAGGGTTGTGGCTTGCCGAGATATTCAAACCTCCATGCAATCCCATCTTCCTGATAATGAAGGATAATTCGGGTGTTGCTGGGAAACGGTCGCTTCCTTCCGGAAGTATCCAAGCTTGAATGTCATTTGCTGCATAAACTTGGCAGGCGATTTCAGCCAACTTGCGACTGGAAAGGCCAATTAGCGGGTTGGGCAAATTTTTTGAGTATTTGCACCGTTGATCCTGAAAAGAGCGAACATCGTAACCAACTGCCACCGCTAGCTTCTTGCCTGGGAACCTTTGGTGGAGGTAATCACTGTGCCCTTGAACTGAAGCCCCTAATGTCCAGGGATTCATTCGATTTGGACCAATTCCAACAGGCCCACGCCTTCCTCCCGTTCCAAACGGCAGAATTTGGAAAAATCGGTCCACAAGTCCCCCGAAATCCCCTTGTTCAATAAGCCATTTGATTTGCGGGTGGTAGCCGGCGAAATCCTGATGGGTGAACCATTTGGCCAGATGTTTTAAAGCTTCCTTACGATTGATTTCCGGGGCATCCACTTGGGCCATTCCCTGTTCCGCAACCTTCAGAAAATCCATCAGATGTCCCTTTGCAATTTAAGAGGAAAAGCGGCCCGTCGAATGTCCCGGTGATTCGGTATCCGGCACCCGATGTTAAACTATCCAAAGATTCTATGTTTTTTGGTTCCTAGGCCGCGAGGCGAACGATGTATTCCTTGGAGTTTAAATTCGATGTGGTCGTAGTGGGGGCAGGCCATGCTGGGGTGGAAGCCGCTATGGCTGCTGCCCGAATGGGGGCCTCAACCTGCCTTTTGACTATGAACGCCGATACCGTTGGCCAAATGAGCTGTAATCCCGCAATTGGTGGTGTGGCAAAAGGCCAAATAGTGCGGGAAATTGATGCTCTAGGTGGAATCATGGGGCGGGTTATAGATGCTACTGGTATCCAGTTTCGAATGCTGAATCGGTCCAAGGGGCCTGCCATGCATTCCCCGCGGGCCCAAGCAGACAAGAAGGCTTACCAGGCACTTGTGAAATGGACTGTCGAAAATCAGGAAAATTTAACGCTGCGGCAGGAGTTGGTGGAAGGGTTGTTGTTCAAAGATTTGGTTGATGAGGGGAGGGCGGGGGCCAAGCGTAGGATTTTGGGTGTCATTTGCAGGGGAAACACGCTTTATCGGGCTGGATCTGTTGTTTTGACTACCGGTACTTTCCTTCAAGCCATTATGCACACAGGGGAAGCCAAGACATCGGGCGGTAGGGCTGGGGAAACATCAGCTGAACACCTGTCGCAAGCCTTGGTCAATAGTGGTTTGGAAGTTGCCAGATTCAAAACCGGAACACCCTGCCGGTTAAATGGTCGAACCTTGGATTTCGGCAAGCTGGAAGAGCAACCAGGTGACGCTGATCCGGTGCCGTTTAGCTTTGGAAATGATCGAATCACGCAAATGCAAGTTTCATGCCATTTGGCTCACACCAATCAAAGTGTGCACGATTTAATTCGGGCAAATCTTCATCGGTCCCCAATGTATTCAGGGGCAATTCAATCTCGTGGGCCTAGGTATTGCCCATCGATTGAAGACAAAGTTGTTCGTTTTGCCGAAAAAAATAACCATCAGATTTTTTTGGAACCCGAAGGACGCAACACACTTGAGTACTATTGCAACGGTATCAGTACCAGCCTTCCCAAGGATGTTCAGGCGGGAATTTTGAAACTGATCCCCGGTTTGGAAAAAGCGGAAGTGATGCGCTGGGGATATGCGGTGGAATACGATTTTGTTCCACCCGATCAGCTACTCGGTTCATTGGAAACCAAAAAGGTTGAGGGTTTGTTCCTTGCCGGCCAAATTAATGGGACAACCGGTTACGAAGAGGCTGCAGGGCAAGGTTTGTTGGCTGGTGCAAATGCATGGCTTTCGGTGGTTGGTAAACCACCACTCATCTTAGATCGTTCAAAAGCTTATTTGGGAGTAATGCTGGACGATTTGACAACCAAGGGTGTCGATGAGCCTTACCGAATGTTTACCAGTCGTGCGGAATACCGTTTGCTTTTAAGGCATGATAATGCCGATTTGCGACTAACCCCATTAGCTTGGCAACTAGGTCTAGTTAGTTCGAAAGCATATCAATCTCAGCTGCAGAAATCTAAAGCAGTCGATGAGCTGCGACAACTGTTGAAAACGCAAAAGGTGGAAGGGGTAACTTGGTTTGAAGCGTTAAGGCGTCAAGATGTGGAATGGGATGCAATTCATTTGGATCTCAAGAAACGAGGGATTTCAGCGACCTACTCTGACTCGGTAATTGATCAAGTGGTTTTGGAAGGGCGCTACGCAGGCTATGTTGAACGACAGCAAAAAGAAGTAACCCGGTTTAATCAATTGGAAACCACATTAATTCCAACAGATTTTGATTTTTTAAAAATTGCCCAGCTTCGAGCGGAAGCCAAAGAGAAATTTTCAAAACAAAGGCCCACAAGTCTTGGCCAAGCTAGTCGAATTCCCGGCATAAATCCGGCGGATTTGGCGATTCTCATTTTTCATTTGAATAATTAGGGTTAATATGGGTTATATGGGTTTATTTTTACTGTCGCATGGACTGGGCTGTATTTAGTGGATGATCTGATATTGACAGGTTTTGGTAGTTTCGTAGGATTCGCGAAGGATAGGGAAGAGGTAGTACGTTGGGGGTTTTGCGTTTCCGTTAAAAGATAATTACTTTTGGCCAAGTCGCATTATCTTTCGTACCTTTCCCTTGGTTTTACTACGCGTCCTGAACCTTCACCTTAAAAAGTGTGGCTCAGGCTGTTCTCCAAGGACGAGGAGCAATCCCAAAGAGGTTTTGCAGTAGGGTCTGATGACTGCTTGCCAAGCGGGGTATTGATTTCCAAGAAAGGAAGGCCTTCCATGAAGACGGTTTTCACGACAGGCGAAGCGGCGAAGATTTGTAAAGTTAGCCAACAAACAATCATTCGTTGTTTTGATAACGGCCAATTAAAGGGATTTCGAGTCCCAGGGTCGCGTTTTCGTCGCATTCCGCGTGAATCCCTTTTCAAATTTATGAAAGATAATGGTATTCCTACCGATGCGCTTGAAACTGGTAAGCGCAAGGTTTTGTTGGTGGACGATGAGGTCGAATTGCTTGAGTTGATGAGCAAAGCGTTGTCTGATGATGGTCGTTTTGAGGTTAAAACCGCTAGCAATGGCTTTGATGCTGGTATGATGGTTAAGGAATATCGTCCTGATGCTATTGTGCTTGATGTGATGCTTCCAGATATCAACGGTAGGGAGGTCTGCCACCGAGTTCGGGCTGATACTTCTTTAAGTGATGTCCGTATCCTCTGCATAAGTGGCATGGTGGAAGACGATAAAATACAGGAGCTTCGCTTGGCTGGTGCGGATGATTTCCTACACAAGCCGTTTGATATGGATGCCCTGATCGAACGGATGTGCCAGTTGCTCGACATGGAGTCAGCAACCACCGCCTAACCTGATTTCTTGTCAATTCAGTGTTTGCACTGAAATGGCTAGGTAGGTTTTGGTCCAACAGAGCGAGCTCCGCATGGATGCGGTAGCATTGGCTAATACTAGAGCGCAAAAGCTGGCAGTATGCAGGGAAGGGGAACCGGTCAATCGGTTTCCTATTTCCGATAATGCATTCTGGAGTTGGTTTTCTTGTCTAGAAAACCAGAAAAATATAAGTTTTAAACAACGATTTTTACTGTTTGAAGACCCTGCATTTGTGTGCTGGTGTCTTCGGTGGAATTCAAATAGCCAAAATACTGTTTCCCTCGAGCGACTTCTTTCCGAAGCCATACCTTTGGAGGCGAAGCGAGATTTTAGTTTGAGTGTTAACCATTCCAATGGTTGGAAACAGAATATTAGCCTAGTTGCCCAAATCTCTGATATTAAAAGATCTCTTGGTGTTGTGGTAAGGGCGATTGCGCTAAAAGTGAAAGGATTAGATCCTGACCAAGCTCAAGCCTTGGCGACCTTGGCACTAATCCCTTGGATCTGGCATGCGGGACTCGAGAGTAAAAGTCTTCTCCGTTTCATGCAGGCAAAGGCCGGAGGGAATTTAGATTTAAACCATTTCAAAGTGCAAAATCAGATAATTGCCGGGGCTTTGACAAGTTTAGGTTTACCGGAATGGTGCTTTACCTTTAATTCAACACTTGAGCTATCCTCAGCCCTGATCTCCTTTCCGAAAAACTTGGCAAAAATTTGGCATTCTGTTCGGGTTGGCTCTTGGATGTTAGCTCCCAAATTGAAATCAATTGTTTCGATTTCTGACCAGTTGTTGGTAGAATCATGTGAATACTTAGGGCTAGAACGTGCCCAATTGATTGAGCCTGGATTTATCGAAAGCCAAAACTCAATCAAATTGGAAATACAAAACCAAAACTCATTGCCAAATCCTAAGGCCATCACCCTTTCGCTTTGGGGCAATTCAAATCAATCCATTCAGCAGAAATCCAATGAATGGCTTTCCAATCAAAACCAAGTGTTTCGCCTTTACCTAACTGGGCAAAAGAAGCATTTAGATGCCAAAATCGACAAAATAAGGGGTGAAATTGTTTCTGAATTAGCTGGAGGGGCTGG
>CAIWHS010000215.1 GCA_903912515.1 uncultured Planctomycetaceae bacterium | reverse complement strand
TGGGTTTGATCTTGTGGCGGGCCAGCTCAGTGTTTCAGTACCGTTGGAACTGGAGCACGATCTGGCCCTTTATCTTCCGCCTGGATGCAGCAAGCGGGCGCTGGGTCCCCAACATCATCGTCGAGGGTTTCCTGACAACACTTCGACTGGCAGTCTGGGGCATCATCATTTCCGGCGTCATCGGCACACTGATGGCCTTGGCCAGAAACAGCCAGCGGCTTTTTCTACGCTTGCTCAGCGGCAGTTACGTGATGCTGATCCGCAACATTCCGCCGGTCGTTTTTGTTTTCGTCTTCGTGTTTTTCATTGCCAGCCAGGTCATGCCCAAGTTGGCCCTGGCCTACAGCGTGGCCAAACTCTCAGCGACCGGTCAGTGGTGGGTCAGCCTGTTTTTTGGTTCGCCCAAGCTGATCGACAATTTTTTGCTGGGGCTGATTTGCCTCTCAGTCTTCTCCGGGGCCTACGTGACTGAAATTGTGCGGGCCGGCCTGGAGTCAGTCCACAAGTCCCAAATTGAAGCCGGCAACAGCCTGGGTATGTCACGCTTTGATATTGCCCGCTTCGTGGTGCTGCCGCAAGCCCTGCGCAATGTGCTGCCACCCATGGCCGGCCAGTTCATCCAGCTGATCAAAGACTCGTCGTTGGTGTCCTTGGTATCGATCCAGGAGCTGACCTTTATGGCGCAAGACGTGCAGGTCACCACGCAGCGCGTGTTTGAGGTGTTCGTCTTTGTGGCCGTGGTTTATTTCGTCATCTGCTTCAGCCTGTCGCAGCTGTTTTCCGCCCTGGAGAAACGCTACGCCAGGGCCTTCAAATAGGACACGGTCCTAGCACCAAACCCAAGCCATGAGCCAAGCCATCATTCAACTCAGCAGCGTGAACAAGTGGTTCGGAGATGTCCATGTGTTGCGAGATATCGACCTGACCATCCAGCAAGGTGAGCGCATGGTGATCTGTGGCCCTTCGGGCTCAGGCAAATCCACCTTGATCCGCTGCATCAACCGGCTGGAGCAACATGATTCTGGCACCATCACGGTGGACGGCATCGAACTCGACGAAGACACGGAACATGTGGCCGCCATCCGCCGTGAGGTGGGCATGGTGTTCCAGAGCTTCAACCTGTTTCCCCACCTGACGGTGCTCGAGAACTGCGCCCTGCCCCAGATCAGGGTCAGGGGCACAACACGGGCCCAGGCCGAAGCCAAGGCCATGGAATACCTGCGCCGGGTGCAGATTCCGGAGCAATCCCACAAGTTTCCGGGCCAGCTCTCAGGGGGTCAGCAGCAGCGGGTCGCGATTGCGCGCTCCCTGTGCATGGAGCCCAAGGTCATGCTGTTTGACGAGCCCACCTCGGCGCTAGACCCCGAGATGATCAAGGAAGTGCTGGACGTGATCATCGACCTGGCCCAAAGCGGCATGACCATGGTCTGCGTCACCCACGAAATGGGCTTCGCCCGCCAGGTCGCCGACCGCGTGGTGTTCATGGACCGCGGCGAAGTGGTCGAGACCGCAGCGCCCGCCGAGTTCTTCGAGCGGCCGCGCAGCGAGCGCTGCCGCCTGTTCCTCTCGCGCATCCTGGCGCACTGAACCGCCCTGCCCCGCCCCCGCACGGACTCCGCCATGGCCATCACCAACGCCCCCG
>CAIWHS010000214.1 GCA_903912515.1 uncultured Planctomycetaceae bacterium | reverse complement strand
CTTTCGCCATTCAGCACCCACCACAGGCCGCCTATGCCGGCTGCCAAAAAGCCAAGGAAGCTGGCCCATTGGTACTCAAACCGGCCGTTCACAAGAATGAGGGCAATGGTCACCAGTGTGCCGACGGTGAGGAAAAACACCGCGCCCAAGCCGGTGAGGATAGCGCCGCGACTATTGCGGGCCCGCAGGGCGATGTGGATGCCAAGCACCATGGTGAACGCGAATACCACTGCCGCACCGCCCAACAAGCACAACAGCGCTGAGGCGTTCATGCTGGTGCTCAACTCGGGGTAGCGTGCGGGTGGTGAGGCGAGGAGGCCCATGTAACCATAAAAACCGGCCAGCAGCAGGGGAGGGACAATGTAGAGCAGGGTGTTGCGCAAAACGCCCAGCAGTTTGCCAAAGACGAATTCAGGAGCAGTCAGGTCTGTGACCAGCAGCAGGTCAAGGGCGCCCAGGTCTTTTTCGCTAGTGATGGCGGTGACCGCTTGGGCTGTGACCAGCAGCAGGCTGAGCACCGCCACCGGAACCAAGCCGTAGGCGGCCGCGAAGGGAACTTTTTCGCCCGTCAGGATAGGCGACAGCGCGCCGTAAAGAATGAGGCCAAGCACCAGCAGGTAGCCAAGCTGGATGATCAATGGCCTACGGCCGTAAGCGCGTGTTTGGGTTTCGCGCCAGAGGATTGGATTGCCAAAGACGGGACGGGGTTTGCCCGGGCCCGAGTGCGCCTTCATGCGATCGGTTTCTTCTTCTGGCGCCTCGGATGGGGCCTCACGCTGCATGATGGGCTCGCCCGAGGGGTTCCATGAGCGCAGCATGACCACACCCGCCCCAAGCAGGGCGGAGGCGAGGATGAGCATCCAGCCCAGATGGGCCAACAGGCCTTCATAGCCGTTAGAGGGACTGACTCCTGAGGGGTCTAGCACCACGCGCAGGGCCTCGATAGGGTCGAGAGCGGTGATTAGCCAGTTGTTGCTGGCGTTGCCCATGCCAGGCAAATAAGCGAAGGCCCGTGTGGCTAGCAGATACAAGACAATGCCCAGCGCGGTGAGGGCCAGCGCAGGGAAGGTGCGTTCGCGCCAGAGTGCCATGAGGCCGCCCAGCCCGCCGCCTGCGAGCATGGCAGACCAGGTGATGGCGGTGGCGATGAGCACTTGCTCCAGGCCTACACCCCCGGCCGCCACCAGCAGCAATTGCAAGGGCAGCACCGCAAGAGGCAACTGCATCAGGGGCAGCAGGCTACCCAGGATTTTGCCCAGCACGATTTCTTTATCGGATAGATCGGTGATGAGCAGCAGCAGGAAGGTTCGGCGGTCTTTTTCAAGGGCCACCGCGCTGGCTGCAGCCAGAGCAGCGAAGAACACCAGGATGACCAATTGCACCGTGGTGAAGACTTGGAAAATGAGCGGTGACAGGCGGGAGATATCGAGGTAGCTGCTGGGGCGGTTCCATTCGGTGGTGCTGAGCCAGCAGGTGAGTGCGATGACGGTGAACAAGCCAATCCATGCGCCGCGCAGCCATTGGGGCCGGGCGTTGCGGGGCAGGGTGTTCCATTCACGATCAAAAATAGGGCCTAGGCCAAACACTGCGTCTCTCCGTGGCGCTTGCAATTATGGAGCCCTTATGGGGCGGTATCAGGTGAAAGCCACCTGTTTTGTTTGGAAGGCCCCAGGTGGTGGGCCAATGTGGAAGAGTTTGTCGGGCAGGCAAGCAAGCCCGGCGTGGGGAATCACTTTTTCCGCGCCTTGTAGGCGTTGATGAGGCCGCGGGTGGAGCTGTCGTGCGTGGTCACAGCGCCAGGGGCTTCCAGCTCGGGGATGATGGCACTGGCAAGTTGCTTGCCCAACTCGACGCCCCATTGATCGAACGAATTGATGCCCCAGATGATTCCCTGCGTGAAGATCTTGTGCTCGTAGAGAGCGATGAGCATGCCCAGAGTGCGGGGGGTGAGTTTTTGGTACAGGATAGAGGTGGTGGGCTTGTTGCCCGCAAAGGCTTTTTGCTGGGCCAGGGCTTCGATCTTGTCGGCAGGCACCTTGGCTTTGACCAGTTCGGCCCGGGCTTCATCGACAGTTTTGCCACGCATCAGTGCTTCGGTTTGCGCGAAGAAATTCGCCAGCAAAAACAGGTGGTGATGGCCCACCGGGCGTTGGGCCTCAACGCCGGCGAGGAAATCGCAGGGGATCAGCTTGGTGCCCTGGTGGATGAGCTGGTAGAAGGCGTGCTGGCCATTGGTGCCTGGTTCACCCCAGATGACAGGACCGGTGCTCCACTCGCAGGGTTGGCCATCGCGGGTGACATGTTTGCCGTTACTCTCCATATCGCCTTGCTGGAAATAGGCTGGAAAACGGCTGAGATATTGTTCATAGGGCAAGATAGCCAAACTTTGGGCATCCCAGAAGTTGTTGTACCATACCCCCAAAAGTCCCATGGTGGCCGGCAAGTTGTTTTCCAGTGGCGTGTTGAGGAAGTGCTTGTCCATGGTGTGGCCGCCCTCGAGCATTTGCTCGAAGTTGTCGAAGCCAACCGATAGGGCAATGGACAGGCCGATGGCGCTCCACAGCGAGTAGCGGCCTCCCACCCAATCCCAAAAGGCGAACATGTTGGCGGGGTCGATACCGAACTTGCGCACTTCGGCCTCATTAGTAGAGAGGGCTGCGAAATGGAGCGGGATGTCTTTCTCGGTGCCGCCATTTGCCAGGAACCAGTCGCGCGCGGTGTGGGCGTTGGTCATGGTTTCGAGCGTGGTGAAAGTTTTGCTGGCGACAAGGAACAGGGTTGCCTCGGGATCGCACTGGGCGAGAGCCTCGAACATGTGGGTTCCATCGACATTGGAGACAAAGTGCGAATGCAGGCGAGGGTGGGCGTAAGGCTTGAGGGCCTCGACCGCCATGACAGGGCCTAGGTCGCTGCCACCGATGCCAATATTGACAATGTGGGTGATTGGCTTGCCTGTGCGGCCCTTCCATTCGCCCGAGCGGACGCGGTCGCAGAAGGATTTCATTTGGGCGAGAACAGCGTTGACCTCGGGCATGACATCTTTGCCATCGACCAGAATGGGAGTGTTCGAGCGGTTACGCAGGGCGATGTGGAGGACCGGGCGGTTTTCGGTGGTGTTGATGCGTTCACCCGCAAACATGCGCTTGGCCCAGCCAAAAACATCGCGCTCAACGGCAAGTTGTCGCAGCAGTTTCAGAGTGGTGTCGGTGATGCGGTGTTTGGAAAAGTCGAGCAGGATTTCATCGAAATTGAGGTGGAAGCGGTCGAAACGGGCCGGGTCTTTGTCGAAAAGGTCGCGCAGGTGGACGCTTTGCCACTCTTTGCGGTGGTTGGTGAGAGCTTCCCATGCTGGGCAGGAGGTGGGTGGCTGGGTGAGGGGCAGGGGAGTAGACATAGTGGCTTTCCATTAACAAGGTGAGAAACGAATTGCTTTTGCGACAAATATGGCGTTGAAACCTGACTGTTAGGATACTCCAGAGTGAGACGGTTGGCAGCACAAACCTGACAAGGCTGTGCCATTTGTTTCAGGGGTGGTGTTTGCGAGGAGAATGGACCATGCTTCGAGGCGGATGGTTGGCGCTGTTTTTTGCAGGTTTTTCGCTGATTTCTCTGTCCAACAGGGCACCAGGCCAGTCAGCACCGGTGTTGCGGGAGGTCATTGCCGACCACCCGCAACTGCCTATGCCATTTGGCTTTGCATTCACGCCGGATCGGGCGTTGATCGTTTCTGACTACAAAAAGCACCAGATTGTGCGGGTAGACCCTGGTCAAACGCCTCGGGTGAAGGTTTTGGCGGGCAATGGCACCGCCGGTAATAGCGATGGCACCGGGTCACGGGCCCAGTTGAACTCGCCGCACGATGTGGTCCGTTTGGCGGATGGCAGGTTTTTGGTGGCTGACACCTTCAACCACCGTGTTTGCCAGGTTGACCCCCAGACCGGGGCTTTGACCACGGTGGCAGGCGAAGGGGGTAAGGGTTTCGCGGGTGATGGCGGGGCCCCTGAGGGCGCGCGCTTTTTTGAGACCTACCATTTGGCAGCCACTCCCAAGGGGACCGATTATTTACTGGTTGATTTGGGTAATCGTCGCATTCGTCGGGTGGGTGTGCGGGTGAGCACTATTGCGGGTAACGGCGCCCGGGCGGTACCCAAAGATGGCGACAAGGCATCTGAATCACCTTTGCTCGACCCTAGGGCCTGCGCGATGGACGGCCACGGCTTGCTGTATATCCTTGAGCGCGGCGGCAACGCGCTGCGCGTGGTGGACAACGGCGGCAAAATTCGCACCGTGGCCGGAACCGGCAAGGCCGGCCCATTGAAAGATGGCCCGGCGCTGGAGTGCCCGCTCAACAGCCCCAAATACATTTGGATTGAAAGGAACGGCAAGGTGCTCATTGCCGATTCTTCCAACCATGCGATCCGTCGCTACGACCCCTCGGCCAACACCCTCACCACCGTTGCAGGCACCGGCCAAGCGGGCAAGGGACCAGCGGGTGCCGACCCGCTCAAAACCGAGCTGAAAGACCCCCATGCTGTGACGGTCAGCCCGGATGGCGTCATCACCATCGCGGACAGCGGCAACGCCCGGATTTTGGAGATTCGTTAGGCCGCCTTGGGATCATTTTAAAGTTGGGAGAGAGGGCAGCCGGCTGTTATTGTTACTTCGTGGACATATTTTGTTTTAATTTCAAGCTTAGGCGGTGCAGGCGGGACTATCGAAAGCGGGATACGGGAGTTGAACCCGTTTCACAGCCTTGGGAATGCTGGGCACAACCGTTATGCCAATCCAGCCCGGATTGATCAAAACCGTTGTTTCATTGTGATTTCATGAGCATTGCAGCCGAAGCATTGAGTAAAGATATAAGTGATTAGTGGGACAATGAGTCAAGGAAAAGGAACCCGCAAAACACGGAATAGCTAAAAAAATCCCAAGACTTCAACCTGTCAGCTTATTTGAGATTAGGTTTTTTATAACCGTTCACCGCCTAAGTGAGTGAAGGCGCGGTTTTTGCATTTCTCGATAAGTGGTGTACGAGGCGATCGGCGTTTTCAAAAAACAGATACAGAAGCTAAGGCTGGACTAGCAAAATGTCCTGACCGAGCTTCTGAATGAACTGATTCAAACATGCGAGAAATTCGCGGTAGAGACCCCGAAAGCGAATGCTCGCTTGCATACCGGCACCGAGGGTGATGATGTGGGGGAGCTCGATCAGGGGGAGGGTGTCAGATGACTTTCCGTCATTAATAGATAAGGGGAGCCACGGTTTCGGGAAAGGCCGCGTTCCCCTAAACCTTTCCGGTCGGTCCTGTTGCTGTAGTTGGTTGACTACAATAGATAAAGTAACAAAACAAAGAGGTTACGGCCCGTGACCGAATTTTCCCACGCCAACTCCCCCCTGCAGGTGTTCACGCCCCTGCCTGAGAACACCTTGCTTGCCACCCGGCTGGTGGGTCGGGAGGCCATGGGGGATACTTTCGAGTTCACGGTGAGCCTG
>CAIWHS010000213.1 GCA_903912515.1 uncultured Planctomycetaceae bacterium | reverse complement strand
GATTGATTCGCCATCCCGCATGCTGGTCAGGTCAATGTCTTTCACCTGCCCACCCACCGTCACCAAAACCTGGAAGTTGGGGGTGAAGGTAGTGGTGATGCCCGTCTCGTGCACATCCCCCTCCACCCATTCAGTATGCCCATTTTCATCGTAGGTCCCCGACCCGATCAAGCTGGACAACTCCGCCGTCGTCGAAGGAATGGGCGCTCCGGTTTTGTCTGGAATTTGGCTGTCCCATACATTGGGCTGATAAGCCTTGTTTTCAGTCGCCCCAAGGGTGTTCGAGGTGCCATCGGTAATGTCGCCGGGCTTGGCCCTGAAATTCGGTGCGAAGGCTCCGTCACCAATCTGGCCGGAAATAGGGTCATAGATGAACCAAGTCCCCTGCGCGAAAGAGTAATTGTTGGGGTAATAGGTAATATTGGCAGTTACCCTCTCACGGTCTTTGGTTTCCGAAGGGCACATCCAGGTGGCAATCCTCATCTTGGCTACATCCGGTCGGGAGCGAAAATCGTTGCGTGCGGTTCCCCAATCGATCAACTTGGCAAGGTTGTCCTGTTCCAAGTAAGGCAACAGCCGGGCATGGGCGCTCCATGGTTGGGAAACCTGATCCCGTGGCATCTCCGCGCACGCTGGAAAATATCCAAGGGTGGCAAGGTGGTTGTGGAGGGCAAGTCCAATCTGCTTCAAGTTGTTCGAGCATTTGGCCCGATTTGCAGCCTCACGAACCTTCTGAACCGCCGGTACCAACAACCCAACCAGCACTGCGATGATCGCGATCACCACAAGCAATTCGATTAAGGTGAAACCTTTTCGACGTGCCATTATGCCCACTCCTTATTCGTTTCTGGGATAGGAGTTATTTGCAAAGAAATGTACCAACTAAATCATTACCGAATACATAAACAAAGTCATTATAATTGTATTATTAAAAGTTGTTGCATTGTCATGCGGTTTATGAGGTCCTGATCTCATCAAGGAAGCGAAACTTGAATCGCAAGAATCCAAGTACTCCTCTAGGGGTTAAAATCGTTGTCGCTGACAAGCCAGAGAAATCGTCCCCGGGCCCCTCTCTCCCCATGCAATGCCTTCCCATTTGGGCGGAAAATTATCTCCAGCCAGTCCCAACTTGGGGTCGAGCAGGTCTAAAACCAGTTTCTTTGCCATGGTTTGAAAAGAACCTTTGGCGCTTGCCAAGCTCTCCAAGGATATGACATCTGCCGTGGTGCCCAACTTGGCTAGGTAAACGCGCTTGATTTTCGCCTCCCTTCCGGCGAAGGAATCGCGTTCCAGGACCAGGAAACTGCCCTTGCTAATCCACAATCAGCGGCCTTTGGACAGCAACCTAAAGCTCCCGGCCTTCGGGATCCAAGGCTAACCCTTCAAAGCCTTTATTGGGCTGCCTGCCTGTCTTATTCTGTGCAAGTTCGGTTACCGCATCCTGATGCGGTTTCTCCACCTTCAATTTTGACAGGGTAGGCAGGTTGAAGACAAGCGTCCCATCCCTTTGAAAAAGCGACGCTTTAGGTTCATATTCCTCCGAAATGTAAAATGCATCATCAAATCTGCTTGGTCTTTTGGGTAAACATGCCGGCCATGCGCCAAAACGCAAACCTTCCGGGTCCAGCCGTTTTTTAAGGTCT
>CAIWHS010000212.1 GCA_903912515.1 uncultured Planctomycetaceae bacterium | reverse complement strand
TGCCCGGAAGGACCCATCTCAGTTTGTAAGTACAAACAGAATGTAAGTGTGATTCTTCTCTATATCTTGCCGCTTGCCGTGGTCCGAATCCACCCGCACCAGGCAACACCCGGAAGGACCCAGGGTCTCGCGGTCGGTTTCTCGGGTCCTTCCGGGGCTTCCGTAGTGCCGCCCACGCTTGAGCCCAGATTTTCTGGTGATACGGGTGCAAAACCTTATGGGAATCCTAGTAATTGCAAGGGTTCTAAGCTATTGGACCCCTTAGCGGACTCACGTAAGGGTCTTGTGAGCTTTTTGTGAGAACCCAGGGCGGCGAGTCGGGTAGGAGCCAATGCGCCGCCAACTGAATAGTAATCTTAATGCTATTTGTAGTTGTTCTAATTATTTTCCTTGCTGCCAAACAACCTCGCCTCCCGTAAACCTTGCTGACCCGTATCGCTCAATGATTCCCGTATGTCTGCCAGAAGGAGCGTTGAGTGTGACCCTAAAATTCTCATATTTACCAGTTGGCAAGAGTTTCTCTCGTATCCTTAAAAGAGCATCGGTTGCGAACTCCCTCCCGCCATCTGGTATCTGAGATGGGACAACCTCAAAAACAGCAACCACAAAACCGGTTTCTTTATTTACTTCTATCTGTTTAGGCTCTGGATAGTTAGCACTTTGCAAGTCGGAAATGATTGCACTTTTCTGCGCTTGGCTGATTGGCGGTGGTATTGAATCCGAACCACAAGAGGAAAGAAAAACAGAAATGGCGATCGGTAAAACAACTTGGCGGATAGACTGCACGAAATGGCCTGTCAAGGATTACCTAGCAAATTCAAAATATAATACACTATGCATTAACCCTTGGACCGCGCGGGTTAAACTCCTCACTTATTGATCATCCATGCAACAGTCGCGACATATTCTTTATACTCTTGTCTCTGCCGTTGCTTCCTCCAGTTGCTCCAGCCCGCGAAGCAATAAAGCGCGGCCTAAAGCGGTTCGGTTGCATTGCAGCCGGTCGGCTTGTGCCTGCAGGCGGGGCAGGGCATCGGCCGGTACCTTGAGGGCCAGGCTCCCCATGGGAGCACCAGGGCGGCGGCAATCAGGCACCAGGAAAGGAGCAGGATTGGGGGTGCTCATTGTGTGTCAAAGGTTTACGAAAGTCTAGCAGTAGTAGGCTAAGAGACTACGGAAAACAGACACGCACATCCCAACGGTTGGGGGTGGCAATCTCAGGCCAACCCCAGCCGCTCCAGATGGCGCCGTACTTGCGTGGGGCTCAGTGCCTGCCCTTTGGCGGTGGTGGTGCCAGCGGAAGCCAAGGCGGCGGCCATCGCCCGCAAGCTGGCTCCCTGAGCCACCATCGCGGCGAGGATCGGCCGAAGCGCTTCGGCGCGGTGGGCAGCCTGCTCCTTCGCACGAAGATTCTCTGTGATGGTGCCGGGGCGGGTGCCGCCGAGCTTCACCCCCCGCGCCTTGGCGGCGGCCAGGGCGTCTCGGGTGCGCTCACTGATCCGGCCGGCTTCAAACTCGGCGACGGACGCCATCACAGAGAGAACCATCTTCCCGGCGGCGGTGGTGGCATCCACATCAGGCAGGTCACAGAACAGGAATCCCCCCATCCCGTTGGCGGTGGCTTCCCTGCTCAGGCGAAGCACCAGCTCCGCATCCCTTGCCAGCCGGTCAATCTTGGCCACGGCAACCGCCGCGCCTCTCTTGCGGGCCTCAGCCAGGGCGGCAGCCAGTTGCGGGCGATCCGACTTCCTGCCGCTCTCCACTTCCACAAAGTCGGCCACCACCGCCGCCCCCCGTTCGGCGGCGAGGGCTTCCACCTTCGCCCGTTGGGCCTCCAGCCCCAGACCGCTCTCCCCTTGGCGGGCGGTGCTCACCCGGTAGTAAGCCACCAGTTGCAGGGAGCGGGCGGTGGTGGTGATGGCGGCGGCCATGGGCCTGTCCCTTGCTGGTGTACCAACAGACTACGACCGTTGAGGATGGTACGGATGGGGTGGGGTGGGCTGTTGTCGCATTGCGTCACACGCCATCAGTGCCGTCAGTGGGTGCCATCAGTGACAGAAGGGCTTCTCCCGTCAGTGCCGTCAGTGGTTGCGATCAGTGATGCCTAAAATTCCATCACTGTCATCGTCATCAGTGGGTACCGCCAGTGATGCCAGCATCTAAACTGTCAAAGGATGGAACTTCTCTAATCATGCGCTGCTTTGCGGCAGTTGGCGCAATCTGCGTAGGGATAGGAGCTTCAGCGGAAGACGGCAAAACACTAGGATTTGAATTTATAGATGGTTTAATTTCTCCTCCTTTTTTTGAAACATTCTTAGATTCATCACACCACCCCAATGATTTCAACTCAGAATATCGAACTATATAACCACCAACAATTGCTGATCCGATTGCCATTCCTCCAATCGCTTCTAAATTTTCCGAAGTGTCGTTACCCAAAAAACGCTGAACCTGTTCAATTTTTTTCAAGGGCACACCTAGACGAATAAGACCTTTTTTACCATTTTCCATGCTCTTTCTGCCACAATGAATATCCGCAAAACGACGGCCTATGTCTTGATCAGAAATTAACTGCTCTGAAGGAGGTTTCCTGATCTCTCCGTGGATACCGAAAGCCACGGATCCAATTATCGCCCAAGGTATAAACCTATTGGGCTCTTTACCATTCTTCTTCTTTAGGATTTTAGTGAGAATATATAAAGTCAGAGGAGACGCGATTAACCCAAGCGGAAAACACGGTATTCCGGCTAAAAACGCAATTAAAATACCGGTTTTTCTTTTTGACAAAGGAAGACCTTGGTCCGGTATCTCTTTTGTCATAAGAAAATAAATTCAAGTATAACTTATCATCGTCATTGATTAGAGACGTCACTGACCACCTTCCACCACACCCCATGGTCGGTCTTTCGCTCCAACCCGAAACCAGGGCGGGGGGTGTGGCCATCAGCCCATCCCCTGACGGTGGCAGGTGACATCCCCAGCAAGTCCGCAAGCTCCCGATTGCTCAACCATGCCCCCATTTCTGAGGCTTCCTGCAGGGCACGGGGAACGGCAAGGGGATCGGCCGGCGGGCGAAGGGCCATGGCGATCTGAGCCAGGGCCATCAGGCCATCAG
>CAIWHS010000211.1 GCA_903912515.1 uncultured Planctomycetaceae bacterium | reverse complement strand
TTGAGGGGGACGCGATGACTCAATAGGAGCTGGCTCGGACCTAGAGGATACCGTTGGCTCAATTTCATCTTCGATGCCTTTGATACCCTTCTTAAATTCGACTATGCCCTTGCCTAAATAGCGCCCAACTTCAGGAAGCTTGCGACCAAAAAGCAATACACCAAGAACGAGGAGAAAAATCCACTCGGTTCCACCGGGCATCCCAAACATGGCAAATGTAGAGTTCACTCTACCCTCCCACCCAGTTCTTGGGCAAAATCATTCTTTTCTTCTTTTGAATCCAACTGAATTATACAGCATGAAGCATGGAACTGACAAGGAACTGGCGGGGGAAAACCAAATGCCACGAAACTAATTAATAAATAATTTTTAAAATACCGCCATTCAAAAGCAATACAAGCATATCTTGAACAGTCGAGCCGTTTATTCCAGTTGCTTTTAAACGAACAAAAAGGCTAATTGAAAAGAAGACTGTCTGCGTTTCAGTTTGACTGCCGTTTTGTTGAACTCGGAGGTTTAAGTTATGCTCAGATTCAACAAATCGCTTGCGTTTGGTTTGGGAATTCTAGCGGGGGCAATCGGCCTAGGTGGGTACTCCCATTTCTGGGGAAACCAAGCGCGAGCTTGGGCATCCAATGATCGCCATGATGACTATGTGATGTGTACCGGGCAAGTTTTGGTGAATACCAAGGTCCCTAGTGATGGGGTTTGGCTTCTTGACTATCGAAGTGGCAGGCTATTAGGAACCGTTATCGACCATTCCAGTGGAACTATTCGGGGATGGGCAGAAGTGGACTTGGTTCAAGAATTTGGTTTACCTCCCCGGCAAGATGCCCGCTTTTTGATGACTACCGGTCAGATCAGCCAATCGCAATCAGCACTTTATATAACCGAGATAAACAGCGGGAAGTTTGGGGTGTACACCATGGGTGTCAGGCCTGACAAGCAATCAGGCATTTCAATTCGGCGTCAGAACATGTCGAATTTCCGAACAGAAGCAGGCCAACAACCCAAAGTTGTTCCAGCGGGGTCCTGATCGATTCAGGGAACTGGTTGTCAAAAACTGCTGTCGTCCGGGTTGGAACTTAGCCTTTGCAACACCTTGGCGGTTGCGAAAGCGAGAAACGCTGCCACCGAAGTGATTACAAAAACAGTGGCAACCAACGATAAAGTACCCGCAAATCTGGTTGGAGGTTGTTGAATCATAGCTGGAAAACGAATGAACACCATTTGGTAGCCAGCGGTAATGGTTGTGGACAAAACAAAAAACATCGGCGCCAATAGAACCCAAAGAAATCTCCTTCTGGAGGTGCCAGCCAACATCACAGCCGATGTTGCCAAGGCAAGAACCGCGAGCAGTTGATTCGCAATACCAAACATTGGCCAAATCGTATCAATTGAACCGGTGTAAACCAACAAGCCCCAACTCAAAGTGACTAGCAAACTTGCAAACAAGGCCCCGGGCACCCAAGCCGGGCGGCCTAACTTGGGATGTATTTGCCCCATGGTCTCTTGAACCAGGTATCTGGCAATTCGGGTTCCCGTATCTATAGTTGTGAGGATAAAAAGCGCCTCAAACATAATTGCAAAGTGGTACCAATATTTCCAATATGCGAAAACAGTCGACTCAGCGAAGCCAAGGTCTTCCAAGGGCTTTGTCAAAACCTGTGCCATTCCAATCGCAAGAGTAACAGCCCCGCCAACACGGCCGCGGAGCGTCTCACCTACACGATCTTCCGCTTGAGCGATGTCCAAATGCTGAATATTACCAGACCCACCGAGTTCTTTGTGAAGCTGATCCAGTTGGCCCTGAAATTCGGGCACGCGTCGGAGATCGACATTGATGTCGTAATACAGCCTTGGATCAAGAGAGGCAGCCGCAACCAGCGCCACCAAGGCCACCACACCCTCCAGCAGCATTGCCCCATAGCCAATCAGGCGCACATCCTTTTCATTGCCAACCATTTTAGGTGTCGTGCCGCTCGAAACCAAAGCATGGAACCCTGATACCGCACCGCACATAACACAGATGAAAACAAAGGGAAAAAGGCTTCCGCGAAATGTAGGGCCACCAGACGAGAAGACAGGCTCAATGGGCCTGTGAAGCAAAAGCGGATTGGCAATGCAAGTACCAACCACCAGAAGGGCAATGGTCCCGATCTTCAAAAAACTGGAAATATAGTCGCGCGGGCATAGTAGCAACCAAACCGGAAGAATCGATGCAACAAATCCATAGGCGCATAAGGCAAAAATGGTTTGCTCCTGACTAAGCTGAAACCATGGCTCGAACCTTGACTCAGGCACCAAGCTACCAAGCCAAGTTGCACCAAGTACCAGAACAGCTCCAATAAATGAAGCTTCAAGAACTTTTCCGGGTCTAAGCCAATACATGTGGGCACTAACCAGTAAGGCAATTGGGATAGTGCAAGTTATCGTGAAAAGGCCCCAGGAACTGCCAGGAATTATCTGCTGACAACCGCCTGGGATAACGAATTCACTCACACTCGCCTGAGGCGCATTGGCGGCTGGCATTTGCAAAAGGAAGGACTCGGGTCGAATGAATTGGCCCTGACCACCAGGCATCTGAATGGTTGTCCCCTTCGGGACTTGAAGAATTTGGTTTCCAACATCATCTGTAAATGAAACCAATTTAAAGCTGTTGCCCCCAGGAGCGATGAGCCCAACTCCTGCAGGAAGGGCCACTTTTTCACCACCCAACGCTTTGACAACTACAAATCCCAACCCGGCAAGGGCGATTATGACAATGAATAAAATAGCACCACTTGCGACCCAATATGCCCCTGAACCCAACTCGGTTCTCACAATTTCTGCAAGAGATTTGCCATTTCGTCGAACGGAAGCGGCCAAAACAACCATGTCCTGAACGGCACCGGCCAGACACACACCAATAACCAGCCAAAGCAAACCGGGCAAATAGCCATACTGCAAAGCCAAAACAGGACCTATCAGCGGACCTGCCCCGGAAATGGCTGCAAAATGATGTCCAAAGAGCACCCAACGATTGGTTACATGATAATTCTGGCCATCAGCCAGCCTGACTGCCGGAGTCAATCGCGAGTCATCCAGGCAAAGAACCCGGGCAGCCAAAAATGCACTGTAATAACGATACGCAATAGCCAATATTCCAAGCGCAAAAATCAGCACAGGGGTGGCCCTGACCAAATTGCGACCATCAATGGTTTGGACGAAAAAATCCATTTTTTGACCCCCGGTCACTCCCCGGGCTGGGGAATCAACGGTCTCGAAGACCAATATCATTGCGGTATTGAATGCCGCGGAACTGAATTTTTCTCATTGCGCTGTAGGCAAGCTCTCGGGCCCCGGCAAGAGTATCACCCAATGCTGTCACGCCTAATACCCTGCCCCCATCTGTAAGGATCCGGCTGCCATCCCGCCGGGTACCTGCATGGAACACCTGAACATCCCGCATGTTTGCAACATCATCCAGGCCGTTGATGACATCCCCCTTCCGTGGGTTTGTGGGATAACCGGCGGCTGCAGCAACCACGCAAACTGCGTGGCGTGAATCCCATTCGATTTTACCTTCAAACTGCTCAAGCCTTCCATCGACTACCCCTTCCATGAGGTCGAGGAGGTCCGTTTTAAGACGCATCAACACAGGCTGAGTCTCGGGATCTCCGAACCTGCAATTAAATTCGAGCACTCTTGGGCCTTGGGGGGTGATCATCAAGCCTGCAAACAGGCACCCCTTGTAGGGTGCTCCGCGCTTTCGCAGGGCATGAACAGTGGGAACAAAAACTTCCTCATCAATTTGGTGGGCCAAATCTGGGGTGAGCCAAGCTGCGGGTGTGTAAACACCCATACCTCCGGTATTTGGACCTTGATCTTTGTCCAATAGGGCCTTGTGGTCCTGTCCGGGTTCCAGAGGCAGAATGCATCTTCCGGAAACCAAGGCGAGTATGCTCACCTCTCGTCCGGACAAACGCTTTTCAATAACCACATGCCGACCTGCAGTCGCACCAAATTCTTCGCGAATCATGATCCTTTCAACTGCACGGTGAGCTTCCTCCCTGCCTTTGCAAACAATCACGCCTTTGCCGGCAGCCAAACCATCGGCTTTAACAACCAAGTCATAGTCGCGACTATCTATATATGTTCTGGCAATTTGAGGGTGATCACAAACCTTAAAATCGGCGGTTGGCACGCTTGCCTGCCGCATCAGTTCCTTGCAAAAAACCTTGCTTGCTTCCAATTGTGATGCGGCGCTAGAAGGACCAAAAACACGAAGGCCCTCTTTTTCAAAAGCATCAGTTATGCCTTTGGCTAGAGGTTCCTCAGGACCAATCACCACCAACCCGACTTTTTCATTTTTTGCAAAACGAATTAGTCCTTCAAAGTTGTCCTGGTCAATTTTCACGGAGGCGAGCTTGCCACCGGGCCCGCCTTCGGTTCCGGCGTTTCCTGGTGCGACAAAAACCTTGTCCGCCCTATTACTGAGGGCTAGTTTCCAAGCCAACGCATGCTCTCTGCCGCCCTTGCCAATCACCAAAATCCGCATCG
>CAIWHS010000210.1 GCA_903912515.1 uncultured Planctomycetaceae bacterium | reverse complement strand
GTTGAGCTTCAAATCATTTGCCAATCGCAGCAATTCGCAAATGGCCTCATCTCTCAGCATATCGGAGGCCCACCCTTTGCTGGTGAATAAAGGGTGAAGGTCAGTTCCACCCATTTTTGTCCTGATAATCAGTATGGGGTATTAGGGTTCAGGTTTCGACAGCGGAATTGATTTCTCGAGATAGCGTTGGGCTTTGTGCTTACCTTGGAAATTATCCTGCTATATTTAACAAGACGGGCCAAAACCGAAAAACCGTGAACCTATTGATAGGGCGCGGCGGATAATGGATGGGGCGCGGTAATGGCCCCGTGGAGGAAAACCAGTGAAAATTTTGCAATATGGCAACCAAAGCTTGGGCTGGCTGGCAATGGCCTGCTTCACCATCACGCTCAATTTGCTTGGGCCTGGTTGGTTGATGGCAGCCGGGCGCCCGGTGAGACTGGTCATTGAAGACAATGCCGGCCTTTTCAGCGAAGGGGCCAAAGAGAGTGCCCGCCAACGGCTTTCCCAAGTGAATGCCCAAGTGGACCGTGAGGTCCATTTTAAGACCTACCCTGGCCTTCCGGAAAACCTGGTAGCCAAAATGAAGGCGGCTGGGGATGATCGCAACAAAAAAAGCGAGGTTTGGCGGGAATTCACAAGCAGTCACCTGAAAGGGGAGCGTGGTCTGGTGGTTTTGGTTTGTTGGAAACCGGGACATGTTGAAGTGGCAGCCGACAAGGCTTTGACCGCGGCTGGATTTGACACTGCCAAAACCAGATCCTTGCGTGAAAAATTGGCCAAAAGTCTGAACGACCCAGCCAAGGCAAAAGACGAGGCTACGCGCAAGCAGGAGCTTGATCAGGCCCTAGGCGCATTCGTGAATGAGGTGGCGATGGCCATGCCTATTGAAAAAGCAAGAAGTGCTGCTTCTAAACCGGTTGGTGGTCAGCAAGTTGCAGCCCTAGATGGTGACCAATCCAACTTGTTGGGTTGGGTCTGCTTGGGGGTTGTTGGCCTGGCAGTGGTGTGGATGCTTTTCGGTGCAATGCGCGGGTCCTCCATGGGTGGCGGTGGTTATGGCGGGGCTGGGGCTCCCGGTTATGGCGGAGGTGGTGGTGGCGGTTTCTTTTCAAACATGCTGGGTGGCATGTTTGGGGCAGCAGCCGGCATGTGGATGTACAGCCATTTTTTTGGTGGCGGAACTCCTGGAGCCTCGGCGGGTGGCTTGTTTGGCGGTGGCGATACCTCGGCTGAGGAAGCTGGTACGGGTGATTTTTCGAACGGCAATGACTCGGGCGGGGACTTTGGTGATTCAGGTGACTCGGGCGGCGGTGGTGATTGGGGCGGCGGCGGCGGCGATTTTGGCGGTGGTGATTTTGGTGGTGGGGATTTTGGAGGGGATTGAGCCCGATTGGTAATAAATGGAAGGCCCGGCAGCCAAAGGTTGCCGGGCCTTGTTTTTTCAGAGGTGACTGCGGGTGGGCTTAAAAGCTTGGCCGTTCCATGATACCGCTAGCGCCGGTATGCCTTCCTGGGAACTTGAGATGCTGGGCGGCGCGCCTGCGGGTGTCGATCGCCTGACCCACTTCAGCGGAAAGTGCCGGCGATTTGGAAAGCATCTCGGCAATTTCATCTGGCTCGAAATGAATCACCCGCAGGTCGGTAATTGCCTTGACGGTGAACTCGCCATCGAGGCCGGAGCCACCGCCGTGATCACCGAAAAACTCGCCGGGACCGAGTTGGGATATTTCAATTAATTGGTTGCTATTGTCTGGGGTGGATAGTTGCGCGGTGCCTTTGCTGATAAGTTTGAAGCCTTTACGCTGGATTTTTGGAGAAAGGACAATTTCCCCCGCAGCGTATTCGAAAATACGGGCTTCGGCTTTGTCCCCTGATTCCGGTTGGGGTTGTTGGACATTCAGCTTGGCATTTCTGTATCTGGGGAATGCTCTTAGCAGGTCACTAGCGGTTGGCTCTGGGGCAGAAGGGCTTTCGGTTGGGCTGTACTCCATGGTGATGGGGAAGGGTATGTTGAGTTTTGCACGCTTGGCGGCATACCAGATGCGGGTGATGACATTATCGCGTGTGTTGGCTAGTGATTCTTGCCTGTCGACAGAGAAAATCATTCGGTAAATGACTGAGAAATCGGCATAGTTAACGGTGCGAACCAAGGGGGCAGGGTCTGCCAGCACGCCAGGAGTGGTCTGCAGCACTTCCAGCAGTACCTCCTTCACCAGGTTGGGCGGGTGGTCGTAAGAGAAACCGATCTCATAGGTTTCAGTGCGGAGGGTGGTGGGACGAGACAGGTTGCTGAAGGCGTTTTTGTAAAGTGAGACATTGGGAACAATAAGCAGCTCCCGTGTTGATGTTTCAATGTGCACGCTTCGCCAATTGATTTCAATGACTTTTCCGGTGGTTCCCTCGGCAATGATCCAGTCGCCGATATTCAGCGGGCGTTCGAACAAGAGCATGAGGCCTGAGACGATGTTGCCTAGCGGTTCTTGCAAGGCCAAGCCCAGAACCACCGAGCCTATGCCCAGTGCGGTGAGTGCGCCGGTAATTTCCTGATCCCAAACCTGGCTGTAGATGATGGCCGCACCCAAGCCAACCAGTAGCAACCTGGCGAGGTCGCGGAAAAGAGTTGGGACGCGTTCGCGCCAAGTTCCCTTTTCTGCCGCACCAAAAATAACATCGTTCAAAAAAGAAAGCACGGCCATGAGTAGGCAAATCCAGAAGGCTGTCTCGACCAGCCTGACCCAAGTTTCTTCACGCGGGAGTTCGGCAACAAGGCGGATAAAAAGAGTTAGAACCAAAGTTGGGAGCACCAGATTGCGGATAGTTCGCAAAGTGGGGGTGATGGAGATATTTCTTTTTTCAGAGGAGTTGATCAACTCGTTGAATATAAGCAGGGCAATGGGGAACCCGGCGGCAAGTCCCAAAGCGACAGCCAGCGAGTTGTTATCGGAGCCCAAGAATGTTGTCATAGCGAGAATTACCGTGGGTAGGAAAGGGGGGTGATGGTCAGATTTTTAGGCAATTAAATGGTGCCTTCTTCCAGTTTCCAGAACGGTATTTTGCCTTTGCCGCGAATTTCGATTTCCTGTTCAGGGCCAAACGGATGGAGGTCGCCTAGACGATCATGGACCGTTTTGGTGACCAAAACGACATTTTCCTGCTCTGATGCCAATCGGAGCGCGATGGTGACGGTGTCACCCCACAAGTCGTAAAGGAATTTTTGCCGGCCGACCACGCCACCCACCACCGGGCCTGAGTTGATGGCAATTGAAAACCGTAGATGCGTTTTGTGCTCATTGTTGAAATTGGCAATAACCCGAAGCATTTCGCGGGCAAACTGCACCATCCGTGCAGAGTGGTCTGGGCGGTTAACGGAAAGGCCGCAAACGCCCAGGTAGGAAGCGCCAATCGTGCGCACTTTTTCGACCCCCACCTTTTCAGCGGCCTCGTCGCAGTTCGCGACCAGGTCGGAAAGTAACGAGAGTGATTTTTTCTCGCCCAGGCGCTTATCCAGTTCTTCCAAACCCTTGAACTCGGCGAAGATAACCGTCACATCGGCAAACTGTTTGGTGGCCTTGGTGTCGCCTTCCATGCGTTGTGCCACAGCACTGGCTGGGAGGATGTTTAAGAGCAAATCGAGATGTTCCCGAGCTTTTTCTTCCAGGGCGGTTTTTTTTATATTGAGGTTTTCGGCCATTTTATTGAACACCCTCGCAAGCTCGCCAAATTCGTCCTTGGATTTTACGCGGACGCGTACCTCCATATCGCCGGTGCCGATTCTGCGGGCCCCTTCCTGGAGGAGTTTCAGGGGCTTGACAAGGAAGTAGGATGCAATTAGTGCTATTGCGGATGTCAAGAGGGCTATTCCGGCTGCGGTGACCAGAACTTTTTTGCCAAATTCCCGCACGGGCTTAAACGCTTCCGCGGTGTCAATTTCGGCGATCACACCCCAGCGAAGTGAGTTGAGATCCAAATGGCCGTAGGCGCTGAGGACTTCCTCGCCACGGTAATCGGTGGTGATTTCGATGCCTTCCTGGCCAGCCATGGCCTTTTCGGCGGAGGCGGATTTAACCGGAAGAGCGTTGATAACACTTCCTTGGCGTTCGATCCGATCGACCACATTTTTGGGCAGTCCCTTTTGTCGGAGGTCGGCGATGAATCCCTTGGGATCAGTGTGCATGAACCTGCTTCGGGTGCGCATGGTCATGTCCGGTCCGATAAGGTAGCACTCGCCTGTGTCGCCCAGACCCACCGCCTTCCAGTTGTAGTTGGCGGTGGTGATACGGTTGAAGCTGTCGATTGGGAATTGCAGGGCCAACAGGCCGATCATTCGGTTTCCTTCAAAGATGGGGCTGGCCAGGAAACCCATGGGGGCACCAAGATTTGGCCGGTAGAGTTCGGTGTCGACGGCCTTGAAGTCGTCCATGTCGCGGGTTTTTCGCAGTGCCCGCATGGCTGCTGCGAGGTTGGTATTCGAATAGGGACCCGTATCCAGGTTGGTGGCGAATTCAGTGGATTTTTGGTAAGAGTAGACAATTTCCAGGGTGTCGGAGTCGATCAGCATCACATCTTCGAAGCCGAAGAGTACAGCGGCCCTGGAGAAGAGCTTATGGAATTTCTGGTGAGCTGTTCCATAAGCGCTTTTGTCGGCTGGTGCTGCTTCCATGGCTTGCTTTTTTAGGTATGGGTTGGGATTGTTTGCAATATAGTGATATTGGAGGTAGGCCTCGGCGTTATTTGTGGGCATGTATTGGCTGAGCTGCGGGGTGCCTTCCACGGCCTTGTCGAGAGCCGGGATGAATTCGTTGCCGTAAAAATCGGCCAGGATCTTTTGTTGGGCTGGTTCGAGTTTGGCGGTATTTTTCAGATCACGGTAGGCGGCGCGAAGTTCGACCATACCGTCGAGACATGCCTGACTATCTGAAAGCAGGATCACCTGGTCACGGATAGCTTCCAGCATGCCGCGAATGGCTTCAGTCTTGGCCACGCGCATGCCCTGCAATTGGTTGTAAGCCGCATGTTTGAGGGCCTTGCTGGCAGACTGATAACCAATCCACCCGATGGTGAGAATGGACCCAAGGGTAACTCCTAGAAGGAGCAGGATCAGCTTGGATTGGATACTTAAACGGTTCAGGCCCAGCATGGTGGCATTCCGCAAAAAAAGATTAAACTCAAACCTACTTTCTTTTTACCGCAAACTGCCCCCTTTGACATGTGCGGGTGGGGAATTTCATATTTCTTGCAAAAGGTTTGGGGGGGGGCCCAAAATTTGGAAGGGAATAGCGGGTACTATCGGTGCCGCGAGCGGGAAGTTCTGCACGATTTGTGGCCGATGCCACGAGGTTTGCAAGAAGAAGTTCTGGGGAGTTAGGCATGGATTGGATGTTGGTTGTGAGTTTTTTGCTGGCTTATTGCGCTGGGGCCAACGAGGTCGGAGCGGATGAGGGTGCAGCACCTGCTGAAATTTTGGTGGTGGATGCGGTGACCCAGCGGGGTATTCCCGGTGCGGAGCTTGAAACCACGCACAATCTGGTTTTTGTGACAGATAATGCGGGGCGGGTGGCTTTTCGGGAGCCGGGTTTGATGGGGAAGGAAATCTTTTTTTCCGTCCGCTGCCATGGTTATGAAATTCCGCCACACAGTTTTGGTTTTAGGGGGGCCAAGGTTGTGCCCAAGGCTAGGGAAGTTGCGACCATTAGCCTGAAAAGAATTCAGCCGGCTGAGAGATTGTGTCGTTTGACTGGGGAGGGGCGGTTTCGCGATAGCCTAATGTTGGGGCATAAGGTTCCGGATTTTGCGCGTGAAAACCAGGGAATGGTGGCCGGCCAAGATTCGGTTCAGGCGATTGAGTACAAAGGAAAATTGCGATGGTTTTGGGGCGATACGCTCAAGCTGTCGCATCACCTTGGCCTGTTTCAAACGGCGGGTGCAACCACACCGGTATTGGGCGAGGATTTTGATCCATCGCAGGGTATACCCTTTCGTTACTTCAGCGACCGGGATGGCTTCACCAGGGCCATGATGCCTTACACCAAGGAGCCGGGGAGGTTGGTTTGGATTTTTTCCTTGTGTGTGGTTCGAGATGCCAAGGGGAATGAGCGGCTGTTGGCCCACTACACAGTACGCAAGGACTTGGCGACAGAATACGAGCACGGGGTGGCAGTTTATAACGATGAGCGCGATATCTTTGAGGCGGTCACCACATTGCCGCTTTCTGAAACTTGGCGAATTCCGAACGGGCACCCGATCGTGTGGAACGAGGGAGGGGTGAAGTGGCTTTTGATGGGTAGCCCGACGCCTGGAGTGCGTGTGCCGGCCACCTATGAGGCGGTGATTGATCCCAAACAATACGAGGCTTTTAGCTGTGCGGATGGGATGAAGGATGGCAAACCTGTCGGGCCCAAGCTGGATGGTTCGGGTCGGCCAGTGTGGCGGTGGAGCAAAGATTTGCCACCTATTGATTCGCCAACTGAGGCCAAGTGGGTGAAGGAGGGGAAAATTCGGCCAGAAGATGCTCGCCTGTGTCCGGAGGATGCTGAAAGGGTGGAGAAGGACCGAATTATGCTTCATAGCGGAACAGTGCGCTGGAACAAGCACCGGCAGCGTTGGGTTTTAGTCTCCAGCCAAACTTGGGGTAAGCCTTCGTTTTTGGGTGAGGTTTGGTATGCGGAGGCCAAGTCGCCGCTTGGCCCGTTCACCAAGGCGGCGCGCGTTGTGACGCATGAGAAGCAGACTTTTTACAATGTTTGCCACCATCCATTCCTGGATCGGGAGAATGGCAAAATCATTCACTTTGAGGGGACCTACTCGAACGAGTTTTCTGGCAATCCGTGGAAGACGCCGCGTTACAACTACAACCAAATTCTTTATAGGGTGGATTTGGATGGCGGGGTGATAGGCAAGGCGCGTGTGGAATGACAGGAGTTTGCTAAAACAAGCGCGAGATGGGTTCGCCTGCGGCCAGAGTGTAGGGACGATTTGATTGATCCCTCATTTCGGTGGCTGGGTTGATGCCGAAGCGCCAGAAAATGGTGGCAGCGAGGTCTCCGGGAGTGCATGGGTAAGAGGCGGGAAAGGCACCGATTCGGTCGCTGGAGCCATAGACCGCCCCGCCCTTAACCCCTCCACCCATGAGCAGAACGCTGGAGCATTCGGGCCAATGGTCGCGGCCGGCGGTGGCATTGATTTTAGGGGTGCGGCCAAATTCCCCTGCCACGACAATAAGGGTTGAGTCCAATAGGCCGCGGGTGTGCAAGTCTTCCACCAAGGCTGAAAGACCTCGATCGAATGGCGGTAGCAGATGGTTTTTGTGCTGGTTGGCGCATTTGGCATGCGCATCCCAATTTTGGCCCTGCTGTTTGTAATCGTAAATATTGATAAACGGTACGCCTGCCTCGACGAGCCTTCTGGCCAGAAGGTAGTTTTGGCCGCGCATTTCACGGGCATAGCCCATTTCGCCGCCACCGCCATTGACCTCGCCTGTGGGTGAGGCGGGATTGGTGAAGCCGTAGCGATCGCGCACGCGGGTGGATTCTTGGGTTACATCGAGCGCGTTACGGAGCGAGGGAGAGTCGAGCAGGTTGATAGCCCGGTCGAATAGGGTATCCATGTTTTCGCTGGGACTAGATGGTTGAAGCGCGCCGAGCAATTTGCGACGGCGGCGCGCTTGGGGACCGGAGGTGCCCTCGCGCGGGTTGAGCAGGTCGATACGGTATTGCCTTGCGGTTGGATCGACATCGATCCTGAGGGGATCGAATTGGTTGCCCAGAAAGCCGCCGCCTTGGCAGGGAGTAGGCACGACATTTTGAAAGGCGTAGGGAAGGGAGGCGAAAGGCACTTCATGGTTTTTGCGGGGATTGAAGGCGGCGACCACGCTACCGTGGCTGGGGAAATATTGGGGCAGGGGCGCGAACAGCTCGCGGTCTGGGCCATCGAGGGCCCTGCCGGTGAGCATGTGGATGGAGCCGGAGTCGTGCAGGTGGCCGCCGTGGTGCATACCTCGGATAATCGCCGCCTTGTGCATCCATTTAGCCAGGAATGGCAGGTGTTCGCAGATGTTGATGCCTGGGGCGGTGGTTGCCATGGGCTTGAATTCGCCGCGCACTTCAGCGGGAGCGGATGGCTTCATGTCGAAGGTATCGATGTGGCTGGGGCCACCATAAAGAAACACAAAGACGCAGGAACGGATGTGATTTGCTTGGGCCACGGGTTGGCTCTCAGACCGGGCGCGCCAAAGCCCGCCCAGATTGAGCCCCAAAAACGAACCATAGCCCAAACCGAGGAGGCCCCTTCGATTCAGAAACTGGAAGGAGGAAAGGGGAGTCATGGCAGGATTTCTTTCAGCACATTTCCGGCGACATCGGTGAGGCGGTAGTCGCGGCCGGCGTGGCGCGTTTTGGATCGGTTTGTCGTCTGGTTTTGGGGCTCCGCAACGGGCGGTATGCAAACAATTGCCAGGAGAAAAAACCACCCGGGAGATTTCATGCGGTGGCTCCGAATCATGCCTAACCGGTGGTGGGAAATACAAAGCTTGGTGGCGGGAGAAGTCCTAACAGGGGGGCTGGGAGGCAGGATTTTACCTGCCCCACAATTTAAATGGCTAAAGGCTCAATGGGTGGGGCGGGATATTTTCAAAATCTACCAGCAAAGAGAGGCTATCGGCAAGGGAAAAGGGTTATCGCCTGCCAACGCTGCTGGGGATGAGGAGGGAAAAAGGCGAAGCGGGTAGGCCTGAGGCGTTCATTAAGTGGCACGTGGGATTGGCCGCATGGGCCCAGCGGATTGATTTTGGGTTTGTTTTAGTAGGTATGGCAATTTCGATGGATTCGCCCGAAATAGTCGCTTTTGCGGCTTGGAAAAGACCATCTTCGCCGGCCACCTCGAAACCATCCACGGTTTTGGTGGTGCATGAGAGCCCGCCGCTTGTTTGGGAAAAGGAAAGCTTGATGAGATTACCTTCAATTGAGGCAGCCTTTGCCACAGGGCCTGAGCTTGCGATTTTTTCGCCATAGACGGCGGATCTGGCGAGCAATGCCAGCCTGTGGGCAACAGGTCGTTTTTCGGTGGGATGGATGTCGTTTGGGTCGCCTGAATCGATGGTGACTGCCATGTGCGTGTTGGGGATTTTTTGGCAGCGAAACTGGCTGGCCCGGAATGCGGGCCAATCGTCAGCACCGTTTTTGTTAGGCAACTGGGCGTATAAGACAGGGAAGTCGCCCTGCTGCCAGGCCTTTCGCCAATCGAGGACCATGGCAGTGAAGAGGGTGTCGTGGAGGGTTGGATTGTGGGTGTTAGATTCGCCCTGGTACCAGATGGCGCCGCGGATTGGGAAAGGGGCCAGGGGTGTGATTGCCGCCTCGAACATGAAGCCGGGTTGGTAGGGATGGCGAATGGCTTGGCTCGTTTTCAGGCCGGGCAAGTTGGTCAGGGCGCGCGTGCGGCAGAAGCTTGCAACCAGCGGATTCTCGAGCCAGTTGTCGGCCAATAGGCCGCGTGTGAGCGCATTTGTCGCCAAGGTTTGCCGGTTGACCCAGGCTTCTGTTGGTGTGCCGCCAAGTGCGTTGTGAATCAGTCCCACGGGCACACCTAATTCGGCGTGAAGCTCGAGGCCGAAGTGGTAGGCAATGGCCGAGAACTCGGCGGCTGATTGTGGAGTGCAGGTTGCCCATGCCCCTTGCATGTATTTGGGCGGGACGCAGATGGCCTGTTCTTGAGGGGTGAAGAGGTGGCCGCTGGGGTAGGCAGCCCCCTGAAGGTTGAGTAAGCGGATTTGTTGAGGTTGGGGGGTGGCGAGGTCTTTTGCCCCGGAAGCTGAAAGCCTGACCGGCCAATGCATGTTGGATTGGCCCGAGCAGATCCATACTTCGCCTGTCAAAATGTCTTGGATGGTTATTTTATTGGAAGCTGAAACCACCAGATTGACGGGGACCGCGGTGGCAACCCTGGGCTCCATGCTGAGCCGCCAGTTGCCCCGTGAATCGGTGGTCGTTTGTTTGGTTTGGTTGCCCAAGGTCACCGAAACGGCTTCGCCGGGTGTTGCGGTTCCCCAAACCGGAATGGGCCTGCCGCATTGGAGTACCATGTGGTTGCCGAAAACAGGGGATAGCGTAACTTCAGCGGAAAGGGTGGGTAGGCGGAAAATCGCCAGCAGCAGGGCAATGGTTAACGGCTTGAATGGTTGTTTCACAGTACACCGGAGCTTGGGGTAGGAGGCGCCAGGTGGAGGGGTGAGTGTGAAAGCAGGTTGGGATAGCCACCTGTGGGATTCGAACCCACGACCTATGCTTTACGAAAGCATCGCTCTACCAGCTGAGCTAAGGCGGCACAGGATTGAATTTAGCAGCTTTGGATGGGGGTGGGCAAGGGAAAAGGGCGGGGCACAAGTGCGGCCCGCCCTTTGGGTTGTGAGGATATTTTGGGGGGAGTGGGGCTTATCGTTCCCAGCCCAGCGATTCGAGGAAGCCCTGCAGTTTGATGCGGGGGATGTTGAAGTCGCGGGCTTGGTTGTCGAGCTGGATCATGGCTTGGGCCACCTTGTCCTCGGGTCTGGCTTTGCCGTTGAACGGGTCGGAGCCTTCGACGACTAGAGCGGTTTTCTCCGAAATGCCTGTGCTGTTGTTGCCAATTTTGACAGGCTCGTTCTTGTCGTTGAAGTCGACATAAGCATCGATAATCACGCCCATGTCTTCCAGCCGCTTCACCAGTTCAATGGTGTTGTCGACATCGCCACCCTTGAGGTACATGCGGCCGCGCAAGATCACATGCTTGCGCTGGGCGATGGTTTTGCGCATGTTGGGGCTCCAGACCGGGTTGTTCAGGTGGTCTTCCTGGCGGATTGGGTTGGCGCCGGCGTCGTCCAACTGGGTCACCTGGGCCAGCGCCAACTTGCCATCGACCACACGAACCACCTCAACCTTGCCCTTGGACTTGGCCTCGGGCACGCCGTTGTCTTGGTTGCCGTGCACGAAGAAATAGTCGCCCGGGCGAACATCGGCATCGGAGCCGAGGTTGATGTACACCAGGCGGGGATCTTTCTCAATTTTCACCACCTTCCAGCCGGTGGGTTTCATCAGTGTGGTGCTGGTGAGGTTATTCTTCAGGCGGTCATTGTCGCGGCGCTGCTCGGCGAGTGCTTTACGCAGATTGGAGATGTCGCCATCCTTTTTCGCTTCGGCTTCTTTCAGAGACTCGGCAGCAATGGCATCGAGCTTGGCGAGCATGTCTTTACGAGAGCCCTCGGCAGCGCCCTTTTCTTGAGATTGGAGATCGGAGACAACCTTGCGGAAGCCCATCAGGTCGTCTTGGGACTTCTTTTGGGCCAATTCCGCCTTGGCCACCTTGTCGTCGAGCACCTTCTTTTGGGAATCGAAATCGCCGCGCAGGTCGCTTAGGGCCTTTTCGTGGTCGGAGCGCTGTTTTTGCAGGTTTGATTCGTACAAGCGCTTCATGCTTAGGGAGTTTTCGGC